>NZ_CACVSS010000010.1:0-73526 GCF_902756765.1 uncultured Succinivibrio sp.
TTTACTAACCGCATGAGAGGTAAAAGCATTAGACATATAATTGAGGTTGTATCTAAAACTCCAAGGATGCCTAAAAATGCTTAACCAACCATGCATGAAATTAAACAAAAACACGCTCCATAAATAATGTAGTTGTGAAGCTGATTTTACAACCAAATGGAAAGGAATATTTAAATATTCTTTTATTATTTTTTGAGAATTTGTTTGAGAGATATTAATGGTGAGATATTAAAAAAGCCCATCAGATGATGAGCTTTTTTGAAGTGTATATTTAATCGAAATTAAACACGCTTCTTGAACTCGTTGGTACGAGTATCAATTTCGATCTTGTCGCCGATGTTTACGAAATCTGGAACTGAGATTTCATAACCGGTTACAGCTAAACGAGCTGGCTTAACAACCTTACCAGAGGTATCACCCTTAACTGCAGGCTCGGTGTACTCAACCTCACGAACGATGGTGATAGGTAATTCAACTGAGATAGCCTTACCGTTGTAGAAAGTAACCTGGCAGATATCTTCCATACCGTCAACTAGGTAGTTTAGAACATCACCCATGTTATCTTTCTCAATCTCGTACTGATTGAATTCTTCATCCATGAATACGTATAGTGGATCACCGTAGTATGAGTAGGTGCACTCTTTACGCTCTAGAACAACGTCATCTAAACGGTCGTCAGCACGGAAAACAGTCTCGGTACCACCGTTTGATAACAGGTTCTTTAACTTCATTTTTACAACTGCAGCGTTACGGCCTGATTTGCTGTACTCAGTCTTCTGAACAACCATTGGATTGCCATTTAACATGATTACGTTGCCAGTGCGGATTTCTTGAGCTAATTTCATTATTAAACCCTTTGAATAATTAAATTTAAATCTTCGGCAAGGACTTTAATCCAGCCATTAACAATAAATAAAAAATATTGTTGATGATGTCTTATGCGGTCCCTGCCATTAAATTAAACTGATTTAAACAATTTAAACGCTAAATTAGTGTGAACTACACAGAGCATCTTCTGAATGTCACTCTATTATACAAGAGTGAAAATATAACGTGACATTTTAACAGATTTGAAGGCTTGTATACTATCTTTAGATAACTTTTTTATCTATTGAATGAATTTTTTACTATATTTCTATTTATCACTTTGTTTTTGCATTAAAAATCTGTTTTGGTTTTGAGGAAAGTTATTAGATTATCAGTAAGTGATCCAAGAGAAATAAGATGTTCTGACCATTCTTTTGATAGTTTTTTCCAATTTTCATAAAAGCCGAGCAGATCGAAACTGTCCAGATAATCTGAAAATCCGTTGTAGCTTAGAGTCAGATGTCTAAGTATCTCTACATCCTTTTTACTGCTGCAGACTTCTGACATTCTGTCAAAGAGTGCCTCTATCTTATCTTTGTGGACATCCTCTTCCTGCGGATAGATGTGCCATAAGAAAGGATTACCTGTAAGCATTGCTCTTACGATAGAGTCTTCTCCTCTTACAAGGTTAAGCTTTGAATCTATAAGGTATGAGTCATATTCATCCTGACTTACCATCGGTAAAACCTTGACTGTAAGATTGTTTAATTTATAAATGTCTCCAGGAGCAAGGTTTAAGTTAAGCAGGTTATTAAAGTTATTTAATCCCCTTCCTTCAAATATATTGAGTATTAAATTCTCTTTGTTTAATGCATTGATAACTGTTTTAACTTTTTGATTCTCATAGCTGAACAAAGTCAGACAGTTTGATTTAATGTTTTCAGCCCTCTTTAGTTTTTCTAAAAAGCTTTCTTCTATAACTACTCCGCCTGTTTTACTGGTAAAGCCTGGAAAAAAGAAAAAACTTTCAAATCCGTCTGCATAGGATGGGAGTTTATGACAGTCTTCTGCAAAGGGTTCCGCGGTGAGGTATTCAAGATTAACTACAGTTGAGTGTCTGTATTTGATTTTTTTTATTAGATTGTCTGGAAGTCTTACAGAAAATGCCTGAATTACCACCTCTGAAGGCTCATATTCCATGTTGTTATCAGACCATGAAAAAAGGCTTAAAAATCGGTTTGAATCATCTTCTGAATTTGTGATTTTGTTCAATATATTGACATTATTACAAAAGAGACGCACTTCATAATTTTTTTTTGAAAAATCCCTGCAGAGTCTCAAACATACGCCTGCATCGCCAAAATTATCGATCACATCACAGAATACATCTATCAACTTTAATCACCTAACCTAATAATTTGTAGAACTTTTTTTATTGTCAAGATAACTAAATTTAATTTTAGATAAAATTCTGTCAAGAGGCGAGAGAGAATTTTTTTGCCTTGAATTAGGGGGGATGATTGTACATAATATAGACAATGTTTTAATAACTAACTTGTTGAATTATATATATTTATATTCTAAATATATAATTTTTAAGAAAAAAAAATTCTTTTAGAAGTACGGACTTAAGTATGATCAGATTTATTGTAAAAAGAGATGGTAGAAAGGTATCTTTCAATGAAGATAAGATAGCCAATGCGATTAGAAAATCACTAATTTCAGCACATCCAGACGATAAATCAACATCTGCTTATGAAGAGGAACTTGTTAACAAGTTTACCCGTCAGGTTGTAAACGAGATTGAAAAACAGAATCTAGAAGCTCCTTCTGTTGAAAATACTCAGGATATTATTGAGAAGGTTCTTATTAAAGAAGGTATGGCTGCAGAGGCCAAGAACTTCATTCTGTACCGTCAGAACAGAACAAAGGTTAGAACCTACAATAATGATTTAACAAAGATCTATAGAGATCTTACCTCTAAGAGCACAGCTGACATGGATCTTAAGAGAGAGAATGCAAATATTGATGCAAACGCTCCAATGGGTCTGATGTTAAGATTTGGTTCTGAAGGTGCCAAAGATTATGTTCGCAGATATGTTCTGCGTCCAGAGCACTCAATTGCTCATTCAAGAGGTGATATTCATATCCATGATCTAGACTTTTATATGCTAACCATCAACTGTTGCCAGATCAGTCTGAAAGGTCTGTTCGAGCGTGGTTTCAGCACCGGTCATGGTTTCCTTCGTGAACCTCAGTCAATTCAGTCTGCTGCAGCATTATGCTGTATTGCTATTCAGTCAAATCAGAATGATCAGCATGGTGGTCAGTCTATTCCTTTATTTGAGTACGATTTAGCTCCATACGTTGCTATTTCATATTCAAAGCACTTATGTAAGGTTCTTTGCGTTTGTCTAAGAAATGATGATGTTGATGTAAAGGAATTAAAGGATCTTTGCAAAGAGCTTTATGCTGAACATAAAACATGTCTTTCAGATGAAGTTACCGCTATTATTAAGGAAAAGGTTAGAGAACTTCTGGCTAAGTATGAATCATCAAATATTGATTCAGATGCTGACTATATTTTAAGTGAAGCTCTGAAGCTTACTGAAAGAGAAACCTATCAGGCAATGGAAGCTCTGATTCATAATCTGAACTCAATGCAGTCAAGAGCTGGTGCTCAGGTTCCATTCTCATCCATCAACTATGGTACAGGTACTACTCCTGAACAGAGAATGCTGATGAAGAATGTTCTGATGGCAACTGATGCCGGTTTAGGAGGCGGTGAGACTCCAATCTTCCCGGTACAGATCTTCAAGGTTAAAGATGGTGTTAATACCAAGCCTGGTGATCCTAACTTTGATTTATTTGAACTTGCCTGCAAGGTATCTGCAAAGAGATTATTCCCTAACTTCTCATTCCTTGATGCTCCATACAATATGCAGTACTACAAGGAAGGCCATCCTGAGACAGAACTTGCTGTAATGGGATGCAGAACCCGTGTATTCGGTAACTATTATGATAAGACCAAGGAAATCATTCCTGGCCGTGGAAATCTGTCATTTACTACTGTAAATCTACCTCGTCTTGCTATTGAAGCTCATGGATCAATCAGTAAATTCTTTGATTCACTAGACAAAATGGTATATATGGTCTTCGATCAGCTGATGGATAGATTCAATATCATTGCTAAAAAGCAGGTTCTAAACTATCCTTTCTTAATGGGACAGGGTGTTTGGATTGACTCTGAAAAATTAAATCCTGAAGATACAATTGAGGATGTAATCAAAAACGGTTCTCTTTCTGTAGGATTTATTGGTTTAGCTGAGTGTCTTGTTGCCCTTATCGGTAAGCATCATGGAGAAAGTAAGGAAGCTTACGATTTAGGTTACAAGATTATTAAACACATGAGAGAGTTAACAGACAAAAAGATGGTTGAATCTGGTCTGAACTTCTCATTGTTCTCAACCCCAGCAGAAGGTCTGTCAGGACGTTTTGTTAAATTGGATAGAAAACTATATGGAAGCATCCCGGGAGTAACAGATAGGGACTACTATACCAACAGCTTCCATGTTCCTGTTTACTACGAAATATCTGCAGCAGAAAAGATTAAAACTGAAGGTCCATTCCATGAGTTATGCAACGCAGGTTCTATTTCCTACGTTGAAATGGATGGTGATTTAACCAAGAACGTAAAAGCTTTCGAAGACGTAATTCTCTACATGAAGGAATGCGGTGTAAATTATGGTTCTATTAACCATCCTGTTGATCGCTGTCCTGTATGTAATTACGTTGGAGTTATTGGAGATACATGCCCAAGATGCGGTCGTAAGGATGGCGAGGGTGTAAGCATCGAAAGACTACGTAAGCTAGGTGTTGGATGCATCTGCACCGGTTAACAGTTTTATTAACCAATAAAATTTAAGCAAACAAACTACAGCAGTTTTATTATTTATTAAAAGAGGACGTGAACAATGCAAACTAGACTACATGCTCGTAACGGTATTGTCGGTGAAGGTGTTAAATTCGAGAGAATTAGACGTGTAACCGGTTATTTGGTTGGTACACTTGATCGCTTTAATGATGGCAAAAAGGCTGAAGAAAGAGATCGTGTAAAACACATGCATGTTTAACTAAACATCTTTTAGTTCTCATACGCCTTGAGTCTAATCATAAGATTGGATGAGAAGGCGTTTTTTCATTAAGAAGACCGGTAAAATGCCCAACTCAGATCTATCAATACTTGATGAAACTACTCTAAGAATTGCTGGTGCTGTTAACGAATCTATTGTTGATGGCCCAGGCATTCGTTATGTGATATTTACTCAGGGATGCCCTTTTCACTGCAAAGGCTGCCATAATCCACAGGCACAGTCTTTAGATGGTGGTATGGATGTAAAACTTAGAGTCTTATACGATGAGTTTATTAACAATCCTCTGGTTAAAGGTGTTACCTTCTCTGGTGGTGAACCTTTTATTCAGGCTGGTACTTTAAGTATTCTCGCTAAGATTTTAAGGGAAAAAGGGTATTCACTTTGGTCTTACTCCGGTTTTGTTTATGAAAAACTGGTATCTGATCCTATCTATAGAAAGCTTTTAGATCAGCTTGATGTTCTGGTTGATGGTCCTTTTGTTCTTGCACAGAAATCTATGGACATTGATTTTAGAGGTTCTACAAATCAGAGAATCATCAATGTTCAGGAATCATTGAAGCAGAATAAAGTTATCTTAATGGAAGGCTTTAAATAACGAGAGTTTTAAAGACAAAACTTCCAGATTCAGACATCTGGAAGTTATAGATTATTTTCCAATACAGAAGGTACTGAAAATCTTTCCTAGAATATCATCAGAGGTAACGGTACCAGTAATTTCACCAAGATAATCCTGAGCCTGACGAATTTCCTGTGCACATAATACAAGATCACCTGTGGCAACAATTTCCTTAGCCTTAACAATATACTCGTAGGCCTTCTCAAGAGCTGCTATATGGCGTCTACGTGCGATAAAGACCCCCTCAATAGGCATAATGCCCAAAGCATCCACCAGGACCTTCTTAAGCTCATCCAGACCGCTTTCTGTCTTAGTTGAGGTTCTTACCTGCTTTAATTCCTTGAATGGCTCTGAGCATAACAGCTCTTTTACATCAGGACAGAGATCTTTATCGGCTTTAGATAATATCACCATGATTCTGTTGGTATTTGATTCGAATTCCTTTACCTTTGTATAGGTTTCCATAACATCAACAGGTGGTTTTGAACCATCTATCATGAACAGTACTAGATCAGCCTTTTTTAGTTCATCAATAGCTTTCTGAATGCCTATGGCCTCAATTTCATCTGATGGCTTATCTCTGATACCCGCTGTATCTGTAATTGTTACCGGTACACCTTCAATCTCAACCTGAGCAGTTAGAACGTCTCTTGTTGTTCCTGGGATATTTGTAACAATCGCCTTATCTGCTCCAGCAAGAGCATTCAGGAGACTTGATTTACCTGCATTAGGAGAGCCTGCAAGAACTATCTTTGCTCCTTCATTGAGTTTTACTCCCTGATTTGCGATTCTGATGGTTTTGGAAGCCAAAGCTTCAATATCATCAAGTTCTTTATCAGTTTTTCCTGATTCGTAAAAATCTTCATGTTCTTCAGGAAAATCAAGGCAAGCCTCAATTCTTACACGGAAATTGGTAATTTTATCAGTTAATTCATTAACATTCTTTGAAAAATTACCTTCAAGCGATGACAGTGCTGCCTTAGCTGCACTTTCTGAACCGGCAGAAATCAGATCTTCAACTGCCTCTGCAGCTGCAAGGTCCATCTTGTTGTTCAGAAAAGCTCTTCTGGTGAATTCACCTGGCTGTGCCTGTCTTACTCCTTCAATACTCAGAATCCCGTTTAGAACACGTTTTGGAGATACATTACCACCGTGCCCCTGGAACTCTACAATATCTTCCCCTGTGTAAGAATTTGGTGAAGCAAAATAAATAACAACACCCTCATCGAGGACTTCATTATTCAGTTTAAATTGCTTGAAATAGACTTGGCGAGGTTTTGGAGTGATTCCGGTAAGTGTTTTTGCGACGTCTAGAGCCTTGGAACCTGAGACCCTAATAATGGCAATGCCACCCCTACCAGGAGGAGTGGCAATTGCTGCAATAGTATCTTCGATTGTTGCCATAAATAATACTATTTAGAAACAGGCTGCTTCTTCATGCTCAAACCACGCTTTTCTAATGATCTGAAGATGACGTACTGCTGCAGAATAGTGAAGCAGTTTGAAACAAGCCAATATAAAGTTAGACCTGCAGGGAATGTACAGAACATAAAGGTAAATACAAATGGCATTGCCATGAATACCTTACGCTGTACAGGATCTGTTACAGGGGTTGGTGACATCTTCTGTAGGTAGAACATTGTCACACCGTAAAGAATAGGTAATACGAAGAATGGATCCTTTACAGACAGGTCAGTAATCCATAGCATGAAGCTTGACTGACGAAGCTCTGTTGATTCCATTAGAGTCCAGTATAATGCAATGAAAATAGGCATCTGGATAAGTAATGGTAAGCATCCACCTAAAGGATTAACCTTTTCACTCTTGTACAGCTTCATGGTCTCAGTACCAATCTTCTGTCTGTCATCCTTGTAACGCTCTCTTAATTCCATCAGTTTTGGCTGAAGTAAACGCATCTTAGCCATAGATGTGTACTGAGCTTTAGTTAATGGGAACATTACACCACGAACAATCATGGTTAGGACGATAATTGAGAAACCCCAGTTTCCAATCAGAGAATGGATAAATGCAAGGATCTTGAATAAAGGAATTGAGATGAACCATAACCATCCGTAGTCAACGGTAAGCTCAAGATTTTTGGCAACGCTTTCCATTGCGTCCTGATCCTTAGGACCAATCCATAATTTGCTTGAAAGCTTTGCTTCACTGCCTGCTGCAACATTTACAGCATCAGTTCTGATACCGATGATAGCGCTTGTGTTGTTATCAGCATGATTTGAGTAGATAACGTTGTTAACGTTGTTATCACCACCGATCCATGAGGATACGAAATAATGCTGAATCATAGCAACCCAACCCTCTTTAGTGGTTACGTTGTATGATTTGTCTTCGATAATATCGTCAAGAGTCTTTTTCTCATAACGGCTTTCATCTGAAGAATAAGCGGTTCCTCTATATGCACTTGCTACCATACCGAAACCTGAATTGTTCTGCAGGTATGAATCATCAGCTGTCTGCTTTAGCTGACCGTACATACATAGGCTTAAATCTTTCTCAGACTTGTTGTTTACAAGATAGCTTACATTAACAACATATGAGTTTCTGTCAATTGAGAAGCTCTTGGTATAGGTTACGCCATCTTTTTCAAAGGTAATATTTGCGGTAACGTTGTTCTGACCATCTTCAATTACGTATTCTGTCTTTTCAGCCTTGAATTCTGGTCTTTCTCTGTTATCAATACCGTCTTTGCCAGCTAAACCACTCTGAGCCTGATATTTAAACTGAGGGGTGGTCATTAGTAACTGGAAAGGATCTTCCTTATCTTGTTCCTGCTTTATCTTTAATAACTTAGCATCAACAATATCACCACCCTTTAGGTTGATGGTTAATTCTAAATTATCACTAGCAACTTTAATCAGGTTGCCAAGACCGCTATCTGCACTGATTTCTTGTGACTGCAGGTTAGCTGCCTGATCAGCCATTTTCTGTGCATTGGCCTTATCAGCATTCCAGTCCCAGAACAAGAACATGGCTGCACAAAGTAAAAGTATGAATAACAGATTTCTTTGTTGTTCCATTTTGGAAAAATCCTAATAGATTTATTTGTATTTTCTTGGTACAGGGTCAAGTCCGCCAGGATTTAAAGGATGACATTTAGAAATCCTTTTTATTCCCAGGTAGATTCCTTTTAAAACACCCCATTCTCTTATTGCTTCAAGAGTGTATTGAGAACAGCTAGGATAAAAACGGCAATGCTGCCCTAACAAAGGACTGATGAAGATTTGATAGAAGCGGATCAGAGCTATCGCTATTTTTCCAAACGGTGAGATATTTGTAGCCATAATCGTCTAAAAATTGCACTCAGTTCAGAATTGCTGATTTCTTCTATTTTTGGTTTGGCTAAAACAACCAAATCAATATTTGGAAGAGAATGCTGTGTTAATCTAAAGGTTTCTCTGGCTATTCGCTTAACACGATTTCTCCAGACTGCCCTTTTTAACACTTTTTTTGGTATGACTAAACCCAGTCTAGCGCAATTCTCCTCATTTTTTCTTGCAAGAACAAGTACTCCTGGGACACTTGCACGGACTGGATTTTTGAAAACCTTGTCGTATTCCTCGGAAGTTAGAATTCTAACTGACCGAGGAAATGTATTATTAGCCATTAACAGTAGTTAAACGCTTACGACCTTTTGCACGACGACGTGATAAAACTTTACGACCGTCAGCAGTACGCATACGAACACGGAAACCGTGGGTCTTTTTACGCTTAGCAACATTTGGCTGGAAAGTACGCTTCATTTGTAACTCCAACGACGGGACAACCGCCTTAACAACATAAGGTGAATATTAATTACATTAATCACCACTAACACAAAGTACGGTATTTTACATTGTAAATATACTTAAGGTCAACACGAATATGTGGTAAAATTATTCGCCATTATTAATTGAATGATATTTTTGATTAATTGATATTAATTATTATTATAAAAAGATAGGTTTTTTTATGGATTTGGTTCAAATCTGGCATGACGCTATTCAAAGTTGTAAACAGTCTATTAATGATCCGGAGAAACAGGCTATTTACGGTTTAATTGAATTCCAGGCATCTATTCAAATTATTGGTTCAGATTTATGTTTTATCTGTAATAACGATTTTATGATGAAACTGATGTCTGAATATTCTCCTTCTTTATATATGGAGATTTCAAGATTATTAGGCAACAATAGTCTTGGTTTAAAGCTTATTTTAGCAAGTGAACTTCAGAATTCACAGAATACTAATTCAGCTCAGCCAGCAAATTATGGCTATCAGGGTGAACCAAATAATCAGTCAGTAAATGGCTTCAATCCTAATCCAACCCAGGTTATTTCTCAGCAGAACGGTAACATGTCGGCTCCTGTTCAGCAGCCGGTTTCTGCTCATCCTATGGGTAGAGCTGATAACATTAATCCAGATAAGACCTTTGAAAACTATGTTACTGATCCTGAGAACTCCCTGGTATATGCAATTGCTCAGAAAATTGCCCAGAATCCAGGCTCAGAATCATACAACCCATTCTACGTTTATGGTGGTTCAGGATTAGGTAAGACACATTTATTATGGGCTATTGCCAACAGAATCAGAGCAACTAAGCCAGAGATATCTGTTGTTTACATCCGTGCAGAGGAATTTATCAGAAAGTTTGTTGAATCCATGTCTAAAACAGGTCATGTTGATGAGCAGGTAAAATTCCAGGATTCATTCACACAGCACGATGTGTTCATCATGGATGATATTCAGTCTCTTACCAAAGGTGAGAAATCTAGAGACACTTTCTTCGAGATTATTGCCAACTATCTGGATAAACCTGGCAGTCAGCTGATTCTGGCATCTGACGTTGCTCCTGGTAATCTTAAGAATTTCCATCCTCGTCTGGTATCAAGATTCGGCTCTGGTGTATGTAGAGAGATTTATCCCCCATCAGCTGAAACCCGTGCAGCAATTACCTTACGTAAATGTAAGGAGCTTGATATTCAGCTTGACCATGATGTGGTTGATTACATTGCCAATAACATCAGATCAAGTGTTAGAGAGATTGAAGGCGCAATCAAGACTCTTAAGCAGCATATTGAAATTACCGGTAAGCAGATTACCTGCGATGATGCTGTAAAACTACTTTCCAACCTGGTTAATATTGACAGACAGGTAACCAGTATCGATGCTATTAAAGATCGTGTTGCCAAGGAATATGGAGTTACAGTAACTTCAATGGAATCTGCTGAGAGAAAGAAAGCTACATCTCTAGCACGTTCTATGGCTATGACACTTGCAAATGATCTTATTCCGAACTTATCATTAAATGACATTGGAAGAGCCTTTAACAAAGATCATTCCTCTGTGCATGAAGCAATAAAACGTACTCGCGAAAGAATCAGTGATGATCGAGAAGAACAGTCTGCAATTTATCAGAGACTGATCCTGTCACTGAAGAAAGAGTAATTGTGGAGTTTATCAGATGAAATTCAGAGTCCTACTATCTAATTTAAAGAAACAGCTTGATGAGGTTGCTGGTATTGCAGGAACAGCTCCTAATAAAGAGGATATTACCCAGAATATTCTTATTAATGTATCTGAGAATTCCCTTAATCTGAAAGCCACAAATTACAATATTGAGCTTAAGACCATTATTCCTCTGGATGATGTTGAGTCTGACGGTGAGATTACAGTTAATGCCAACAAGTTACGTGATACCTTAAGTAACCTTGATATTAACAGTGTTGTTTCAATTACTCTAGATGAAGACAAGAATGTGCTGGTTATTTCAGATGGAAATACCTCATTTGAAATTCGTACCCGTTCATCAATTGATTTCCCTTCATTTGAGCTTGAGGATATTGAGCAGGAAATCACCATTAAACAGTGTCTGCTGAAGTCAATTATTGATTCTTCAGTATTCTGCGTTTCCAATGAGGACTTCCGTGATTATCTGAAAGGTATCCGTTTTGAACTGAATGGTCAAAAACTTGAAATCTTCACTTCTGACGGTCACAGAATGGCTATTCTTGAGACACAGCTTTCAACCCAGAATGCTTCATCAGGTTCATTCGGTGCCATTATTACCAAGAAATGTGCGGCTCAGTTATCAAAGATTTTAAATGATTCTGGTGAATCAGAGGTTGTTCTAAAGTTTACCAAGAATGCTGTAAGAACTTCATGTAATAACTTTTCGCTTGCATCTAAGCTTATCAACTGTGGATACCCTAATGTAAGAACTGTTATTCCAAAGTCCATCGATACTACAATCTCTATTCCTCGTGTTACTTTCAACAAGCTTATACAGCAGGTTTCTGTGCTGTCATCCAAGCGTGTTAACGGTGTATCATTTAGCTTCGGTAACGGAAAGGTAGATCTTAGATCAGAGAATTCAGAGCATGAAGTTGCTACTGCATCTTTGGCTTTACCTGATGCACAGACTCCAATTGAGATTTCTCTGAATGGTCAGTATGTTCGAGATGTTCTGAATGTAATCAAGACTGATAATGTCCTATTCTGCTTCAGCCAGCCTATGCTGAATGTTCTGATTAAATCAGACGCTTCAGACAATAACGAACTGCACGCTAGCTATATTATCAGTAAGGTAGTGGTCTAAATTTAACGTATTGCGAAGAATATCCTTTCTTCGCAATTAATCTTTATGCATATCACCAGACTCATCGTTCAGAACTGTCGTAATATTTCTTATCTTGATATCAAACCATCAAGTAGTTTTAATCTTATATATGGACCAAACGGTTCTGGCAAGACCTCTCTTTTAGAATCAATCTCCTATCTTGGTTTAGGACGTTCATTTAGAACCAGCAAATATCTTTCTTTAATTAGAAAAGGAACAGAATCGATAACTATTTCTGCAAAGGTCAAAGCTGATAAGTCTGAATTTGAGGATACACTTGGTATTTCAAGATTCAAATCCAGATCCAAGGGAATGATGGTTTCTGTGAATTCAGAACATTCCTCAAGACTATTAGATCTAGTTGATAGAATAAGTGTTCAGGTTATTCATCCTCAGGGAATAGATTTAATACTTGGATCTCCTGAACTTCGCAGAAGCTACATTGACTGGGGAATATATTATCTATATCCAGAATTTAAACAGTTATGGATGAATTACAAGAAATTACTTTCTCAACGTAATTTCCTTTTAAAGAAAAATGCCTCTGTAGAAGAAATTCAACTTTGGGATGATGCTCTTTCTTCAATTAGTGAAAATATCACCTCAATTCGTGAAGAATATCTTCAAAAACTGTATCCGATTTTAAGAGAAAAACTGCAGCAGTTTTTACCTGATTTTGAGTTTGATTTTAATTTCCAAAAAGGGTGGGAAAATGGCTTGCAGTTGCGCTCTGCGCTAGATTTAAATCTTGAAAAAGACCGCATTTTAGGGTATACTTTTTATGGTTGTCACCGTGCGGATTTAAGGGTTAAATGCAACGGATTTTTAGCATCTGATACCTTATCTAGAGGACAGTTAAAATTACTTGTCTGCGCTATGAGATTATCGCAGAGCCTTTTGCTTAGACAGCAAAGCGGCAATAACTGTATTTTCTTGATTGATGATCTCAATTCTGAGCTAGATCCACACTCTAGACATCTTTTGTTAGATGATTTAATAGATTGTAGATGTCAGGTCTTTTTAACCAATATCTCAGAACAAATAGATATTCCTGATCATATTGAATGTAAATATATAAACATTTCTACATCTATTACACCAGATTCATAGAGGACCAAATGTCAGAAGAAAAAAACAATGATTATGATACTTCCAGTATTAAAGTTTTACATGGCTTGGAAGCAGTACGTAAACGTCCTGGAATGTATATAGGTGATACTGATGACGGATCAGGTTTACACCATATGGTTTTTGAGGCAGTTGATAACTCTATTGATGAAGCTTTAGCGGGGTTCTGTAACCATATTGAAGTAACTATCCATGAGGATGGTTCTGTTTCATGTACTGATAATGGTCGTGGTATTCCTGTAGCTATGCACCCTGAAGAGAAGGTTTCAGCCGCTGAGGTTGTAATGACCGTTCTTCATGCTGGTGGTAAATTCGATTCAAATTCATATAAGGTTTCAGGCGGTCTTCACGGTGTAGGTATTTCTGTTGTTAATGCCTTATCAGATCGTTTAGAGCTAACTATCAGACGTGAAGATCATATCTGGCAGCAGGTTTACCTGAATGGAGGTCATCCTGAAGCTCCTTTACACCAGATTGGCGATAGTGATGAACATGGTACTATGGTTCGTTTCTGGCCATCTCCTGAAATCTTCAATAACAATATTACTTTTGAATATGCAATTCTTGCTAAGAGACTGCGTGAACTATCATTCCTTAACTCAGGTATCAAGATTACTCTGTCTGATTTAAGAGAGACTCCTGTTAAGCAGGAAGTTTTCTATCATGAAAAGGATGAAGGTATCAGTGCTTTTATTAACTATCTGAATAAGGGTAAGAAGCCAATTCAGGAAGAAATCATCCATTTTACAAATGAGAATGATGAAAACAAGATTGATAACATCAGTGTTGAAATCGCTATGCAGTGGACTGATGCTTATACCGAGAATATATACTGCTTTACCAATAACGTTCCTCAGAAGGATGGTGGTCAGCATTTAGCAGGCTTCAAGCGTGCAATTACCAATACTTTTACAAAGTATTTAGCTGAGCATGCAACCATCGATAACAAGATGAAGAATGTTACAGCATCTCCTGAGGATATCAGAGAAGGTTTAACAGCTGTTATTTCTGTTAAGATGCCTGATCCTAAGTTCTCTTCACAGACTAAGGATAAACTGGTTTCTTCAGAAGCAGGTACCGCTGTTAATAACTGTATCAATGAGCATCTTCTGGATATTCTGATTTTCAATAAGAAGATTTTCTCTGATAACATCTGTCAGAAAATTCTATCAGCAGCTGTTACTCGTGAAGCTGTAAGAAAGGTACGTGACATGTCTCGTTCTGACAGATCAGGTATTAGCAGCAAATCTGTTGATAAACTTGTTCCTTGTCGCGAGAAGAATCCTGCACTATCAGAAATCTTCCTGGTAGAGGGTGATTCTGCAGGTGGATCAGCTAAGAACGGTAGAGATTCAAAATTCCAGGCAGTTCTTCCTTTAAGAGGTAAGATTCTGAATGTTGAAAAAGCTCGTCTTGATAAGGTTCTTGAGTCAGAACAGATTTCTAATCTGGTGATTTCATTTGGATGCGGTATTGGTGAGAATTATGATATCACCAAGCTAAAGTATCACAATATTATTATCATGACCGATGCTGATGTGGACGGTGCTCATATACGTATTCTTCTTTTAACTTTCTTCTATCATTTCTTCCCTGGAATTATTGAGAATGGCTATGTTTATGTGGCAGAGCCTCCTCTATACAAATATGAGAAGAAATCTTCCAAGAAAGATCCTGTATATGTAATTACTGAAGAAGATGCCGCATTCTTCGAAGTATCATTAGCTGTTGAGATGGGCCAGTTATTCCCATCACGTGGTGCTGCAGCTATTCCTCCTGTATCTCTTGAGGCTTTATTTAAGAAATATATTGCCGTTGTTGCTGCTGCCAAGAAAGCATGCAAACAGGAAGCTGATTACAACTATGAAGCTATCATCAATATGCTTTACTATGATGTAATCAAAGATAATATGTTTGTATCTGAAGCTGATGTTAAGTCCTGGGTAGATGGCTTTATTAAGGTTCTTCCTTCAAATCCATCTGAAGGTATGTATTATAAGTACAGAATTGAGCATGATGAACTTAACAACAAATTCTATCCTGTTGTAATTAAGCATGTATTCGGTACTGATGAAGAGTGTACCATTAACGAGAAGTTCTTAACCAAGATCAGATATGACAAGATTAAGGCATTACACGCTCAGGCTTCTAATCTGATCGAGGAAGACGGTTATCTGTATATTCCTTCTAATCCTGTTGACAGTAAGGAAGTTAAGGTTAAGAACTTAACTGAAGTCTACGACATTCTTAAGAAGAAGGCTAAAGAAAGCGTTAATATCCAGCGTTACAAAGGACTAGGTGAAATGAGTGCAGCCCAGCTTTCTGAAACTGCTATGAATCCTGATACCAGAAGTATTAAGCGTGTTCACTTAAGTGATGCTATGGAAGCAACCAAGTTATTCTCAGATCTGATGGGTGATGATGTACCAGTAAGAAGAGAGTACATTGAAATCCACAGTGATGAAGCTGTATTAGATGTTTAATCTTTAGACAGTATTTTATTCTATTTAAACTTAAACCTGGCCACAGTGCCAGGTTTTTTATTGTCTAATATTCGAGGTTACCTATAGAGGTTACCAGCGGTGATAACCTAATATTTTGAAATATAAACAATTATTATTAACTATACTTAAATGTTTTCTTTTTGTTTCTAATCATTTATGTTCCACGTGGAACATCTGACAATATAATTCTTCCAATCATTAATTAGATAACCAATCGAATATGTCGTACTTATGTTAATCAGATGAAAATTATGAGTAATTATAAAAAACTTATAACATTATTACGAAGATAATAAATATTAATAAATTGTTCCACATGGAACATTAATAATTGATCAAATCGATAATTATTTCAAAATTTCAGTATATCTATATTGTGTGTGCATTAAACAGATAGATATTATTAAATTATCGTATCTATGGATTATGATGTTTTACATGGAACATATACATACCTGATTATATTCAGTGGATCAACATCAATTATCTACTAAATTTAAGGATGTTCCACGTGGAACATTAATATTTGAATATATTTTTAATTCACTGAAATTTAATATTAACAATTTTATGTGGTTTTTTATTGTTAGATAGTAATTAATAAAAATATCTATTGAAAATAATGTTCCACATGGAACATATTTTCTCAGAATATATAGTCTGGAATGATTTATTTTAACTAATGAATAAAAGTATGTTCCATATAGAACTATTAAAATCATAGTAAAACTATGTTTTATTATTCTTTGATGGGGATTGGATGAGAATTCATCATTTTTACATTTTGAATACTAATACAACTCTTATTCAGTCAAAATTTATATTGTTTCAATTGAAAACCATTATATCTAAAAACCAGAAACTGTGTTTACCTAGAAATAATGTTCCATGTGGAACATAAATTAACAAATATAGATATATTGTGTATTAAATATTTGTTTTAATATTAGATTGGTATTCGTTAGATGTATTTTAATATTACTAATAATAATGAAATATATATTTTAATACTTCGATTATTCCCTAACTGCTGCATTCAATTATATGAGGTTGAATTTTGAATATGTTCCACGTGGAACATGAATATGCTGGTCAAATTCCTGAAACCTAGTTCATTCTGCATTTTAATTACCTGTTCTTGATAAATTACAATGGTAAAATAATAGTGTATTACAATAAAATTACTGGTAAATAATCTATAATTAACTAGATTATTCTACTATTTTAAATTGTTCCATGAGAAACCTTAATTCTATGTTATTATTATCAACTTATTTTTTACTAATATAATTGTATATAAATGTTCCACGTGGAACATGAAAAATTGAGAAGTGATTATTTAGTACTGTTGGTGTTCTTTCTTTACACTCCAGATTAGTATGTCAATTCACGTTACTTATATATTATGTATATACTAATCGTTTATTTCAGGACAGTTGGTCTAATAAATAACATATTAATTTATAACTTTAATATTAATCATTACAATTGTTCTACTTGCAACATCTTAAAGCTAAATTTATTATTTTTATT
The DNA here is from genome assembly GCF_902756765.1 of uncultured Succinivibrio sp. Taxonomy (NCBI): domain Bacteria; kingdom Pseudomonadati; phylum Pseudomonadota; class Gammaproteobacteria; order Aeromonadales; family Succinivibrionaceae; genus Succinivibrio; species uncultured Succinivibrio sp. The sequence continues at coordinate 17,359 of NZ_CACVSS010000010.1, forward strand.
TTCTTAATATATTCTTATTTCTTATTTTTTCTGAATAAAATAAGATGGTTCGCGAATTTATAAGTTGTATTTTAATTTAGTTCATACAATTTAAATGTTCCACGTGGAACATCTACACATGTTCACAAAATTCCACCCTTTATCTAATCAATAATTACTAATTCTTTAAATCCAATTAATATGTTCCACGTGGAACATAAAATTTATCCTCTAATATTCCGATTAGTTTTTAATAAAATCTCATATTGATTTTATATTTTATGCTTACATGTAAATTCAACTGAAAAGTCTTTCTATATTTATATTATTCATTCGACTGATAATTATTGTTTTACGAATTGTTCCACGTGGAACATTATATGTAGACTGTCAGTTCTAATTTGGATGATTTATAGGGAGTAATTTCAAGAATAGGTAGATTGTTCCACGTGGAACATAAAAAAGGGCTCATAAAAATGAGCCCTGATTTTTAAGATTTGATTAAATTAGTACAGAACTGAAATATCTGCAGTCTTAGCAATAATCTCGTGTAAGTTATTTAATAATGCTAATCTGTTATTTTTGATATTTACATTTTCAGCATTAACCATAACATTCTCGAAGAAATTATCAACTGGATCTTTTAGTTCTGATAGAGCAGATAATGCTTCAGTATAGTTGCTATCTGAATATAACTTAGATACCTTAACATCAACATTCTTAAGTACATTGAATAGCTTAACTTCTGCATCTTCTTTCAGAAGTGATTCATTGATGTTCTTATCAAAGTTATCAGCCTTGCTTAGAATGTTGTTGATTCTCTTATATGCTGAGGCAAGATTCTCTGCTTCAGGCAGAGACTTAAACTGTTTAACAGCTTTTACTCTATTATCGAAATCCAGAATATCCTGTGGATTTGTAGATAGAACTGCTAAGAAGATAGAAGCCTCAATGCCCTGATCCTGGTAATAAGCCTTTAGTCTGTTATAAACGAAGTTGATAACATTCTCTTTTGTTTCCTTAGACTTTAGTTTAGTCTCAAGGATAGAGCAGGCTTTCTCAATTAGCTTATAGAAGTTGATTGAAATGTTGTTCTCAATCAGAATTCTAATTAAGCCAATAGCAGCTCTTCTTAAACCGAATGGATCCTTATCACCCTTAGGTAGCATGTTGATTCCAAAGATACCAACAAGAGTAATAATCTTCTCGGCAAGGCTTACAGAAATCTGTACAGGCTTTGTTGGAATGATGTCACCAGCAAATCTTGGCAGGTACTGCTCGAAGATAGCATCTGAAACATCCTTATCTTCGTTATCAAGTTCTGCATAGTGCATACCCATAATACCCTGAGTATCAGTAAACTCGGTAACCATGGTTGTAGCAAGGTCACATTTTGCTAAATGAGCTGCTCGAGCTGCCTTAGATGCGTCAGCATTGATTTCATTAGCAATATACTTAGCTAACTCTTCAACGCAGTCTGATCTAAAGGCTAGAGTACCAATATCCTTCTGGTAAACGATATTCTCAAGTTTCTTGAAGTATGATTCTAAGTTGTTCTTTCTATCAGTCTGGAAGAAGAACTCAGCATCCGAAAGTCTAGGTCTTACAACTCTTTCGTTACCAGAAATCAGAGATGTAGGATCCTCTGGATTGATATTAGATGCAAAAGCAAATGAAGGAAGAAGCATGTTGTTCTTATCATAGATAGGGAAGTACTTCTGGTCACCCTTCATGGTATATACAAGAGCTTCTGCAGGAACCCTTAGGAATCTCTCTTCAAATGAAGCTTTGAAGATATGTGGCTCTTCAACGATAGACGTAACTTCCTCAACCAGTGAATCATCAAGATCAGCTTTACCATTAACTGAGTTAGCAATATCGGTAACCTGTTTGATAATAGATGCCTTTCTCTCTTCGTAGTCAGCAACTACACGGCCTTCAGTTCTCAGCTGTTCAACATAAGTATCTGCTGACTTAATAACAACCTTCTGTGAACCAAGGAAGCGGTGTCCGTTGATTTCCTTTGATGACTCAACACCAAGAATGGAACCTGGAATTAAGTTATCACCAAACAGCATGCATAGAGTATGTACAGGACGTACGAACTCTTCTCTCTTGTCACCCCAATGCATTAAACGTGGAATTGGCAGAGATTTAAGCGCAGTCTTGAATAACTCAGGAACAAGTTCAACAGTGTTAGCGCCTTTCTTAGTGGTTTTGATATACAGCCACTCACCCTTTGGTGTGGTTAATCTCTGAGCTTCCTCAATTTTGATTCCGTTAGCAGAAGCCCAGCCTAAAGCTGCTTTGGTAGGATTACCGTTAGCATCGAAAGCTGCCTTAACTGCAGGTCCCTTGATTTCAATCTCCTGATCCTGCTGCTTCTCTTCAAGAGCGGTAATGAATAATGCCAGTCTTCTTGGGGTTGCATACCATTTTGAAGACTCAAAATGAAGATTCTGATCCTTTAACTGCTTTACAAATGAATCATGTAAAGACTGAGCAAGGGTACGTAAAGATTTTGGAGGTAATTCCTCTGTTCCTAGCTCTAAAAGTAAATTATTGGTTGTCATGATATGTTAAATCCTAGTTATCCTTGTTTTCAGTCTTTTTGCACATTGGGAAACCTAGCTCTTCTCTAGATTTGTAATATGCTTCTGCAACAGCTTTAGATAGAGTTCTGATTCTCAGGATAAATCTCTGACGCTCTGTTACTGAAATTGCATGTCTTGCATCTAACAGGTTGAAACAGTGAGCTGCCTTTAGAATTCTTTCATATGCTGGTAGAGGAAGTGGCTTCTCAAGATTCAGAAGATAGCTGCTTTCCTTTTCCATCTGGTCAAACATGCTGAATAAGAAATCAGTATCAGCATACTCAAAATTGTATGTAGACTGCTCTACCTCATTCTGATGGAATACATCACCGTAGGTGACATCGCCATTTGCTGTGTGAGCCCAGATTAAGTCATATACTGTCTTTTTCTTCTGGATGTACATAGCAAGACGCTCAAGACCATAGGTTAACTCACCGGTAACAGGGTAGCACTCAAGACCACCAACCTGCTGGAAGTAGGTAAACTGTGAAACTTCCATACCGTTCAGCCAGATTTCCCAGCCAAGACCCCAAGCTCCAAGAGTTGGGTTTTCCCAGTTGTCTTCAACAAAACGGATATCATTCTCTGTTGGGTCAAATCCAAGTTCCTTTAATGAGCCTAGGTATAACTCCTGAATGTTATCTGGAGAAGGCTTAAGAATAACCTGGAACTGATAGTAGTGCTGTAATCTGTTTGGATTTTCACCGTAACGACCGTCAGTTGGTCTTCTTGATGGCTGAACATAGGCACATGATATTGGTTCAGGACCAAGTGATCTTAGGAAAGTCATAGGGTGAGAAGTACCAGCGCCGACTTCAAGATCGAATGGTTCTGCAATCATACAGCCATGTCGCATCCAGTAATCTTGTAGGGTAAGAATTAAACCTTGGAATGTTTGAAGGTCATATTTGTTAGACATTTTTTGAACCTTGCTACGAATACAAAATAGATAAAGATCTATTCAAATAAAAAAATAAAAAAAAAGTTGCTACATTTTACCATTAAAGCGCATCAGTTTGCGCCTTTATTAGGGAAAAATAACCATAAAATTAAAGAAAAATGCAAAAAAGTTACATTTATAATCACCAGAAATGTAAATTGCGATTTTGCTAAACAGAGCAAAGTGTTTAAACAAATGTATGAGCAATAATTTGAGATAACTTTTATTTTTGCTATTTAGTTGAAATATAAATATATAAATCAAATTAGAATAGAACTTGTTATTTATTCAGAGAGTGAAGACAAGTTATGTATTTTCTGTTGAATCTGTTTAGTGCGATAGCTCTGCTGGCTTTTGGTGTATACATGACCAAAAAGACAGTGATGAGTTCATGCGGTGCTTCAATCGGAAATGTTCTTCAAAGCGTGGTCGACTCAAGGTTTAAAGCTGTTCTGATTGGGTTAGGCACAACCATGCTGGTACAGAGCAGTACTGCAACTTCTCTTCTCGTTTCATCTTTTTTGAAAAAGAATCTTCTATCTTTGGGAATTGCTCTTGCCATTATGCTGGGAGCTGATCTTGGCACTGCAATTATGGCTCGAGTTCTGACCTGCGATCTTTCAATTGTTTCACCAATTCTTCTGACCCTCGGTATTTTTCTATATCTTGGATTTGCAGACAGGGTAAAACTGCACTTAAGTGGCGGTATTATGCTGGGCTTAGGATTGATTCTTCTGGCCTTAAGACTGATTGTACAGACAACTCAGCCTGTAACTCATGCAGAACTGACAGCGGTTCTGCTTAAATCGCTTACCAATGAGATAACCTTTGCTCTTATCCTAGGCATGATCCTGGCAGTAATCTGTTTTTCCAGTCTTGCAGCCGTGCTTCTGACTTCCCTACTATGCACTACCGGTGCAATTGAGATCAGCGGTGCTCTGGCTGTTGTGATAGGCGCTAACATAGGTTCATGTATCCTTGAGATTATCGGTGCGTTAAAACAGGGTATAAGTGCAAAAAGAGTTATGTACGGTAATACACTATTCAAGATTATTATCGGTATTGTTGCACTATGCCTTCTGGTTCCTATTGAGAATGCTGAAAAGGAAATGGCCTTCCCTCTGTCAGAGTTTGTTATCTGGTTCCACGTGGTATTCAATGCTGTTATATGTATTTTTATGCTGCCATGTGTAGGTCTGATGTCAAAACTGCTGTATGCGCTTATTCCTGAACGTAAGGTCGAGTATGATCCCAATATTCCTGAACACCTTGATCTTGCAGCTTACATCGATCCTAACCTTGCGCTTGGCAATGCCGTCAGAGAAGTTTTAAGTCTGGGAGATTTTCTGCAGCAGATGTTCACAAACCTTGAAAACAGTATTTCCTATAAACCTCAGGAAGGTGTCAGCAGCAATGATATGAAGAACAGAATCAGGGACATAGCCGGAAAGATCAGTGAATATCTGGCGGGTGTTAATTTTGATTCAAAGAAACAGCGCAGACGCATGAACAGATGTCTTATTGCATCTGCGGATGTAAGTGAATGCGCACATATCATCAACGGTATGATTAAACGTCTTAACAAAGCTAATGGTACTTATCAGGCTTCATTTCTTCCTGAGATAAGAAATGAACTGGGAAGAATCTCCAGTGAATGTGCCGGTGCTGTAAATCTTGCGGTAAATGCTTTCTTCAGAAATGGTAAGGAAGAAAAGCAGAATTACATGGTAAAGAAAAATCAGTGCCTCAAACTGATAAATGGATTTCACGCAAGCTATATCGGTAAACCACATCTTAATGCTGAACAGGATATGCGTTTCTTTATGATTCTGCTTGAGATTTTAGAACAGTACAGACATATCTGTGTAATCTTTGATCCTCTGTTCTTAAAAGGAGAACTGAAGACTGCGGAACAGGAGATGAATCTTACCGAGGATTAGCAAAAACGTTTTTTTAACTTCAACAATATAAGGGGATAATTATGAGAAAATTTACAAAACTTCTGTGTGCCGCCACCTTAATTGGAGCAGCTTTCAGTGCAGCAGCTTGGGAGCCTAGCGGTGATGTTAAGGTTATTGTTGCCTACAAGGCTGGTTCTGGTACTGATACCGGTGCCCGTGTTCTGGCAACTATGGCTGAAAAGTATATCGGTAAGACTCTTATTATCAACAATATGCCTGGTGCAGACGGTAAGATTGGCTGGACTGCACTGGTACAGGCAAAGGGTGATGGTCAGACCATCGGCTTCATTAATCTTCCAACCTTCACTACTCTTTCAACTCTGCCAAACGCTCCTTTCAAGACTTCAGATGTAATTCCTGTATGTAATCATCTGACAGAGACAGGTGTTGTCGTAGTTAAGGCTGATAGCCCATACAAGACCTTAAAGGATCTGGTTGAGGCTGCTAAGAAGAACCCTAACATCCGAGCATCAACCAACGGTGTTAAAGCATCTAACCACACAGCAGCTCAGCTTTTAGCTACCAGCGCTGACTTCAAGTACAAGGCAATTCCTTATGGCGGAACCGCAGATCAGCTTCTTGCTTTACGTCAGAACGAGGTTGACTTCACCTGTGCAAAGGTTGCTGATGTTGCTCAGTTAATCAAGGGTGATAATCCTGAGTTACGTATTCTGGGTGTTTTCTCAGAGAACAGATTAGAGTCACTGCCAGAGGTTCCAACATTAGGTGAGTGCGGCTATTACAACAAGTGGTATGGCTCTGCACGTGGCATAGTTGTTCCAAAGGGAACTCCAAAGGAAGTTGTTGATTTCTATGTTGATGCTTTCAAGAAGACTGCAGAAGATCCTGCTGTTATCGAAGCTCACCAGAAGGCAGGCTTAGAGTTGGATTTCATGGATGATAAGGCATTCGGTAATCTGATTTCTGAGCAGGAAGCTTTCTGTAAGGATGTTGTAACCAATCTTTACAAGTAAACAGCATATAATGCCGGATCTGTTCCGGCATTTTAAATTAGGAAATATATTGTGAAAAAATCTGATGTAGGCGTTGTTGTATTTGTATACGGTATCTGCCTCTTTTTTTATTATTACCTGCAGGAGCTGCCTCCTGAGGCACAGACCTATCCACTTTGTCTGATTAGTGGTCTCTTTATTCTGAATACTCTGTTTGTAATCCTGAATGTAATAAAGCTCAAAAAGACCGGAATGGAAAATGATCTCCATTCTGTATTTGAAGGCTTTCTGAAGAGTCAGTTCTTTACTGTGCTGACGGCATGTGTGATTTATATTGTGGGCGTTTACTATATCGGTTTTTACATCACAAGTATCGCTTATCTAATCATAATTATGTCGTTCCTGAAAGTCCCTTTAAAGAGCTCGGTTCTGACTGTTTTGGTTCTGGGACTGGTTATTTATTTTGTATTTACCATGTTCCTGAAGGTTCCTCTTCCAATGGGCGTTGTTTTTGAGTAAAAGAATATGGATACATTAGCTCTCATGGGAGAAGGATTTATCCTAGCTCTTTCTCCTCTAAACATACTACTGATGGTTCTGGCTACAGCTATCGGTGTATCTATAGGATGTCTGCCTGGCCTGTCAGCTGCAATGGGTGTAGCTCTACTGTTACCTGTGACCTTCGGAATGTCTCCATCCACAGGTCTGATTGTTCTGGGAAGTATTTACTGTGGAGCCATCTTTGGCGGTTCTATTTCCGCTATTCTGATTCATACACCGGGAACACCAGCTTCAGCAGCAACAGCAATTGAAGGTTATCAGCTGACAATCAGAGGTAAGGCTGCAAAAGCTTTAACTGTAGCCTGCTTTGCTTCTTTCTGCGGCGGTCTTTTAAGCTGTATTTCTCTTTATTTCTTCTCACCTCTGCTGGCAACACTAGCTCTGCAGTTCAAGAGTCCTGAATATTTCTGGCTGTCACTGTTCGGTTTGACTATTATTGCCGGTGTTGCGTCAAAATCCATGATTAAAGGTCTGATGTCAGGTGTGATTGGTCTTCTGATCTCAACCATCGGAATGGATCCAATGGAAGGTGTTGAAAGATTCATGTTCGGCATGAGTACTCTGTACAATGGAATTGATACCACCTGTGCTCTTATCGGTTTATTCTCAATGTCGCAGATCCTGATTCTTGCTGAGAAAAAAATCAAAGAGCGAGCTGAATCTGCTAAGCTTAATGACAGATTAGGTCTTTCTTTTGCCGAGATTAAACGTTTAAGTCCAACTATCATCCGTTCATGGCTGATTGGCAATATCATAGGTATTCTGCCTGGTGCCGGTGCTTCAATTGCGAGCTTTATGGGCTATAACGAGGCCAGAAACTTCTCTAAGCACAAGGAAGAGTTCGGTAAGGGCTCTATTGACGGTGTAGCAGGTTCCGAAGCTGCAAACAATGCTGTTACCGGTGGTTCGCTGATTCCAACTCTAACTTTAGGTATTCCAGGTGAGTCTGTAACTGCTGTTTTAATGGGCGGTCTGATTATTCATGGTCTGCAGCCTGGTCCTGAGCTGTTTACAACCTATGCCAACATGACCTATACCTTCTTTGCAGGCTTCGTGATTATCCAGTTCCTGATGTTGGCTATCGGTCTTTTAGGTTGCAAGGGGTTTGCTCAGATTGCAAAACTGTCTGATGCGATTCTGATCCCTTCAATCTTTGTGCTGTGTGTGGTTGGTTCTTATGCCATTCACAACAATCTGGTTGAGGTATGCATCATGTTCCTGTTTGGTATCTTAGGATATCTTGCAAGAAAGTTTGACCTGAATCCTGCAGCTATTGTACTTGGACTTATCCTTGGACCAATCGGTGAACGTGGTCTTCGCAGATCACTGATGCTGAATGATGGTGATCCATCAATTCTGTTCTCAACTCCATTATGCTGGATCCTGATTATTCTGTGCGTTCTAGGTGTAATGTCTCCTGTGGTTATGTCAAAACTGGAGAAAAAGGTTCAGAATCAGTAAAAAAGGACTTTAAATACAGATAGTTGTTTAATTGAGTAAACATTGAAAAATTAATTTCATTTAAGTGTTGTCAACATATTCAAATATCTGTATAATCTCTCTCCGTAGTGATGCTGGCATAGCTCAGTTGGTAGAGCACCTGTTTTGTAAACAGGGGGTCGTGGGTTCGAGACCTACTGCCAGCACCATACAATAAGAGGCAACCGATTGGTTGCTTTTTTTATTTCCTGCCTCTTCTCTATCTGCTTTTTGATTGCAGTAGTCTGTTCTTCTAACACCCTCGCGCTTACCTAAATAGCCGGTAACTCCAAATCCCAGTGTTAGTCCTGGTTTAAGGGTATTAAACGCAACTCCAAAATCGAGTACCGCAGAGTTTCCTCTTGTGGAAGGAGAAGGTACATCGTAAGTTAGATTTGAATGAAAGATTTTTGCTTTGGCATCTCCTTTGAATTCATGCTCCCAGGCTGCACCAGCATAAAGCTCAACCTTGTCGTTCAAGGTATAATCTGCTCTTGCACCAATGCGACTACGCCATGAGTCAACATCAGCAAACTTGTAATGATCGTCTGCTACTTTTGTTTTTTTACCATCCAGATGCGACCACAGTACCTTGCCGTACATGTCCAAAGCGAGTTTGTCGTATGCCTGCAGTACATAGCCAAGTCCCATGTGGATGCCGTAATAATTATTTGAGGAATCAAACTCAGCTCGCTTACCACTGATGCGATCAACCATGTCGTTAGTATGCCAGTCATTAAAGATACGTCCAAAACGTACTGAGCCTTCAAAGTACATGTTCTTGAGGACTGTATCTGTAAGATTTAATCTGGAAAGAAGACCTAATCCATAATAATGGGCATTACCTTTACCGTTAACATCTCCTGAATCTGTACTGTTAAAGGTCTTATTTCGTGCATAGCCAAACTCAAAGAAACCACCACCGGTTACACTCATGGTGTCGTAGTTTTTACGTGCGGCAACACCGGCAAGTCCAGAAATACTATTCACGTTAACATGTGAGCCTGTCACAAGACGCTGTTTACCTGCAGAGGCTGCGGCAAATGGAGCCACAATAGTGGTTCCTGATGCAGTGCCTCCTGGTTCGGTAGCCCCCATAGCCTGTCTCATTCCTTCTCCGGTGGCCAAATCGGCACCAAGATTTAATACACCAAGACCTCCAAGGCGTCCTTCCATTACTGCTTTGGTTTTAGGACTAGCTTTTATGTCGACTACGGTGGCATAAATATTGTTGGCATCATTACTGATAACAAAGTCGTAATCTAGGGAAACTCCCTTTTTGGCCTTTAGAGTTTCACTGTAATCTACACCACTTGTAAGTAGGTTATTACTATTATTTATAATTCCACTTTCGTTGTTGATGAGAGTAATTTGGGAACCAGGAAGAAGATCTGCTCCTGATGCAACCGCGGCAGTGAATTTAGTTTGTGGAGATAACGCCGTTTTTGATCCACCTACAATTTTCAGTATGATATCTCCATTCTGAGTACCTGCTGGCAGGATAAAGTAGTAGTTATCAAAGTTATTGATACTTTTAACGTTCAGATTCTTTGCCCAGATCTCAAGGGTGTTGCCACTAATTTCTGCGAGGTTTGCTGAAGATGCTTTTGCGAAACCTCCGAAGAGTGCGGCATTTGCTAATGTGTCCGGTTTTAGATCTGTTCCAAGAATTACAGTATTGTTGTTGGCTTTTGCTCCTTCTTTTCCATAGGCATAGCCACCATAAATAGAACCATCTAAAATTTCACCGCCTTCCAAGTATACTGAGTTACCGTATGTATTTGCAGTTCCATTTTTACTATGAGCAAATCCTCCATAGGCATCATGTCCAAGTTTAGCTCCGTTCTTTAAAATCACCTGATTTCCTGTAGCTATAACCGTACCAGATGTCGCATCAAATATACCACCTTCGGCCCAGCCTCCGTAAGCGTTTAATCCAACATTATTTGTTTGTTCTTGAGGTCCTGTAATTTCATTAGGATATGATCTACTCAGCCCTAGTGTATTGGCATTTGCTTCATCCAAGCCAGCAATTCCACCGTGTTCTATGATTAGGATGTTTCCTTTGGCTATAGCTGTTCCGTTCCAGTTTTTTGCATATCCGCCATAAGCATCTGTTGCAGAGCCTGATATGGTTAGTATGTTATCAGAGCAATTTGCCGTGGTTCCTATAGTTCCAGATACACTATTCGCATATCCTCCGTATGCAAAAGTAACCTTTCCTCCAATATTCAAAATGTTTGTTATTGAATTGTTTGAATTGTATGTGCTACCGGAATATCCACCGTATGCATGAGCTGCAGTTCCTTCTGTTGAGATGATTACTCTGTTGTCTGAAGCAGTGGCTGTTCCTTTGGCACTATAGGCTCTGCCTCCTGTTACCTCATGTTCTACTGTACCGCTAATGGTGACTAAATTATTATTAGACCAGGCTGTACCTGTTTCACTGCTCGACTCACCTCCGTAGACATCCACGTTGACAGTGGCACCGTGTTCTAAATCTACTCTGTTAGACGTGGTACTGGCTGTTCCTTGAATACTTTCAGACTTTCCACCGTAGGCACTTTTATTTACAGTACTACCATTTCTCAAATATAATGCGTTACCTCTTGCACTGGCTATCCCATTGTTATTAAAGACATAACCTGCATAGGCATAGTGTTTTAAATTCCCCCCAGATGCTATTTCAAGAACGTTATTACGTAATAATATACCGTGATTGTAATAGTCATAACGTGTATCAGAATAGGCTCCTGCAGCTGTGAAATCAGGATCACCTGAATGATCTGTATCAATTACGACATTATTATTTGATGCGCCAAGAACACCAAGGTAAATACTGTTTATTAGAGTTCCACCACTGTCAGCAATGGCAGTTGTTGGCAATACAACAATACTACTTGAAAGTATCGCTGCAATACATCTGGCTATTGGAGTATGCCTTAAGATACGATGATTAGAATAATACCTTTTATAAGTCATAAATTATTCCACAATAAATACGCTATATAGCTGCAGATATCAGCTGATGGTTTTTACTTGAAGTGTATAAAAAAAACTGAAAAAGGCAATTTTAAAGCGAATATTTTCTAATAAAAATCTCACTTTTTATCAAATAAATGAAGTAAGAAAAGAGTTGAAAAAAGTTTATTAAAGTGACTTTAACTAAGGATAAGAGATGATTCTAATAATAGAATTATCAGTTTGTTTTTCTAACTGTTAGTTTTTTGTCTGGGTAAACACATCTGAGAATCTGACTGAAATATTTATTTGTATTTTTTGAGCCAACAGTTCTGTTCTATTCTAAGAAAAACCCTATAATACAGGCTTACAAGTTGGAATTATTAATCTGCCAATTTAAATTATTAAAAAGTTTATTAATGGTAATTTAATATTATTTTGATTGTATTTTATAGTCAGAATCTTTTATATGGTACTGTCCTATGCCTGAACTGCCTGAAGTTGAAGTTACGAAACGTGGTATTGAAAAGCCACTTCTGAACGCAATTATTTCAAGTATTTATTTTGATGATAAATCCTTAAGACAGCCTTTCTCTCCAGAGTTGAAGAAACTGGTTAATGCTCAGGTATTAAAAATAGAAAGACGTGCCAAATACATAGTGATAACCACCACTAACGGGTATCTGGTGCTGCATCTTGGTATGACCGGTCATCTTAGACTTCTCGATCATGAGACTCCAATGGATACCCATGATCATTTTGAAATCGGTCTTAAGTCTGGCACCTTTATCAGATACAACGACATCCGACGTTTTGGTCTGGTACTGTACTTTGATAAGACTAAGGATCCATATCAGTGTGAACCTTTAAAATCACTTGGACCTGAACCTTTTTCCGAAGAGTTTACCTCTGAATATCTGTTCTCTCGTCTTCACAGACTAAAAAAGAGCATCAAGCAGGCTTTAATGGATAATTCCATCGTAGTAGGTGTTGGCAACATTTACGCTTCTGAAGTTCTGTTTCTAACAAAAATAAGTCCGCTTACCCCTTCAAACAAGATTACAAGAAAACAGTGTGATGCACTTGTTGAACAGATTCCTTTATTACTTAAGGAGTCTATCAAGAAAGGTGGAACTACTATCAGAGATTTCTCAGGAGCTGATGGTAAGCTTGGATATTTTGTACAGAATCTGTACGTCTACGGACATGAGGGAGAACCTTGCAAGATCTGCGGTACCAGAATTGAAAGTACCGTTCAGGGGCAGCGTTCTACTTTCTACTGCCCGCACTGTCAGAAATAGCAGTGATAACTGTATTATTTCTTTTGGGCAATAATCAGATCGTAGACTGGTTGAGGAACCAGCTTACTGATATCTCCGCCATGGATGAAGATTTCTCTTACCAGAGTTGAGGAAATAAAGGAATAATCTGGTGAAGTCTGTAGAAAGACTATTTCCAGCTCTGGAACAAAGGCTCTGTACATACCGGTAAGCTGTGCCTCGTAATCATAGTCGGTGGCGTTTCTGAGGCCTCTAACCAGCACGTTGCACTGCTTCTCTTTTAGATAATCAATTAAGAGTCCTTTAAAGCCCTCAACCTCAACGTTACTGAATTCAGCTAAGGCATCCTTTGCAGAGCAGATCCTTTCTTCAAGAGTTAGGAACGTGTGTTTTGAAGGACTGTTGGCTACAGCTACAATTACCTTATCAAATAAAGCTGAAGCACGACGGATGATATCAAGATGACCTTTGGTCAAAGGATCAAAGGTACCAGGGAAAACAGCCAAATTACTCATAGCTTAATCCTTTTTTTTACAGGAGTCCCTGCTCCTTATATATTATGTTAAATTTTAGAATCTCAGTGTAGAGAATAGTCTTTACAGATTCTATCGAAAACTTCTTTGACTTTCTGGCAGTCTATTGCTTTCATTGCTTCTTGATTCTTAACGCGATATCTCCAGCCTGCTTCCTTATTTCCAAGCTCAGCCGCAGCCATCTGTGCATAGACACTGACTTCATATTTTCTAAAGTTCCATGCTCCGACTCTGTCTGGATTATGAATAGCAAACAGACCTATAACCGGAATATTAAGCGAGGATGCCAGATGCATGCTGGCACTGTCTGGGGAGATAACAACTGAAGCCTGTGAGATAACAGCCGCAAGCAATCTTAAAGAGGTCTTTCCGCACAGATTGGTACAGTTATTCTGAAGCTTATCTGCTATTCTTGAGCAAAGCTCGGTTTCAAGACTGCCCTTGCCTCCCACGATTACAACATGAAAGCCTTTTTCTACAGCATACTGCCCTATTTCTGTATAACCTTCAGCTGTCCAGTTCTTTTCTGCCTTAGCTGATGCCGGAGCTAGAATCAGAATTTTCTTATCCTGTAGAATAAGCTCCTTTGCTCTGCTTATTTCCTGTGGTGTCAGATGATAGTTCCACTTAGGTTCTATTTTTTCAAATCCCGCTGTTCTGGCAAAAGATATAAAACCTGACATTACATGTGGAGTCTGTGGCTTATCAATTCTGCGGTTAACAAAGAAAGTCTGTCCCTCTCGGCTTCTTTCACTGTCATAGCCGTATTTCAGCTTTGCCTTAACCGCTGTTGACAGCAGTGAGGCTTTAATTGAGGTCTGCATATTCAGCAGTACATCATACTGTTCGCCTTTTAATTCTTTTCTTAGGCAAAGTACAGATTTTAGAAGCCCCTGTTTTTTTATCTCAACAGGAACCATAGGCACAATAGGTTTACCGTCGCTTATGAATAGCGATGAAAATCTTGAGTCGATTATCCATTTAATCTTAACTTCAGGATAATCCTCATGAATAGCATTGGCTATGCCGAAAGCATTAATGCAGTCACCTAGGGCGGTGAGTCTTAGAATGCAAACTGAACTTTTATCTGAATGTGTCACGCTGTTCCTCACTTTTGCCTCATTGTATCATTATCTGTATGGCATATATGGCGAAAACACATCTAAAGTTGTATTCTTGCTAAGAAAACAGTATCTTGAGAAGCGTTCTATCGGTATTCTGGTTGTAAAGTCTATGGAAAATATAAGAGTCATAAAGTTTGGAAAGACAAAGTTCTACCTTAATGAAGAGGTGCCTTCAGATCGGGAATTTTCTTTCTATGAAAGCTTTTTTGACAGGACTTCAATTGAGAAATCTGAAGGTGTAAGCTCAAGAGGCGGACGCGGTCAGACTCTTTTATTTACAAAGGACAGACGTGATCTGGTTTTTAGACATTACAAACGCGGAGGTCTGTTCGGTAAACTTGTCTCTGACTGTTTTTTCTGCTTTGAACCTCATTCTCACCGCGCCTATGAAGAGTTTGCTCTTCTAAACAGAATGCTTGAGATGAATCTTCCGGTTCCAAAGCCTGTTATTGCCAGAGAGATTTTTAACGGTATCGGTGTTGTTCAGGATATAGTTATCGAAAGACTGAATGGATATACAGATTTATCCTATGTGATTGCAGAGCGCCATTTAAGTCAAGAGGAATTCATCTCTATTGGCAAAACTCTGAAGCGTTTTTTTGATAACAATATTCTGCATACGGATCTGAATATTAGAAATATCCTGATAAATGATACCGGCAAGGTCTGTGTCATAGACTTTGACAAGTGCTTTCTTGTACCGCTTACCAACTCAAAAAAAGAGGAAATGCTGAGACGACTATTGCGTTCATTCCGAAAGGAAGTTGAAAGATATTCAGACAAAAAAGTTAATTTTAATGAGAGCGACTTTGAACTTTTAAAACAGGAAGCTCTAAAAAATTAAACTAGTAAAGTAATATAGTGCTGTATATTCTTTCTATCGAATATGGGGCATTTTATGGACAAGAAAACAGTAGTTATCGTAGATCATCCAAACTTCAGTCAGTCAAATGTTAACCGCAGATTTGTCGATGAAATGCGAAAATATCCTGAGGAGATTCTCATCCATAATCTTCAGAGTTGCTATCCTACAGGTGTACTTGATGCCTCAAAAGAGCACTGTGTACTCGAGAATAACGGTACCATTGTTCTTCAGTTCCCTTTCTACTGGTTTAACTGCCCTCCAAAAATGAAGGAATGGTTTGATAAGGTACTGACCTCAAACTGGGCCTTTAAGGATGCCTATCATCTTGAGAACAAAAAGATTGGTCTTTGTGTTTCCTGTGGAAGTGAGGAGGCTGCATATACAGCTTCAGGCAGACATCATCGCAAGGTTGAAGATTATCTTGCCAACATTCTGCATGCCTTTGAAATGTGTCGTGTGGATTATGTCGGCAGTTTTATTACCTACGGAATCAATGATACTGAAATTGTAACCGCCGACGTGATTGGACAGAGAGCCAGAGAGTATATCGAGTGGCTTAAATCTATAGCCTCTTAATTCTTGAACAGCATCAGATCCAGCTGTTCGATGGTTCTGTTTAGTGCTCCTTTGCCCTGTTGCTGCACGTCCAGAGCCATTACCCCTGTATTCTGCAGTAGATTTCTGTCTGAAAGCAGTTTGATGATGTAAAGCGCAAGCTTATGTTCATCTTCGGCGACAAAGCATCCACCTGTATCAAGCAGCTTTTCAAACTGCTCCTCAAAGTTTCTGTAAATAGGTCCTGTAAGCAGTGGCAGACTGAAATAGGCTGGCTCTAAAGGATTATGTCCGCCTATATCTACAAGACTTCCTCCCATGAAGATGAGATCACACAGACCGAAATAGGTTTCAATCTCGCCCATGGTATCGCCAACCATAACATCAGCATTGAACAGGGTAATACTCTTCAGTTCGCTCTTAAGCGCAAAGGAGATGCCTTTATCATTCAGATAACTGCAGACACTATCTGTAACAGTCTGATGTCTTGGAACAAACACCATCTTCAGATCAGGAATAGTCTTTCTGGCCTCAATATATGCGTTGACTATGGCTTCCTCTTCGCCGTCGTGGATACTGATTGCTCCAAATACATTGTCGCTTAAGATCTTGCGCCTGATCTTCTTGGAATCCTCAAACATCCTTTCTCTTGGTTTGAGATCATATTTGATGTTTCCTGTTACCACTGTATTCTTGGCTGGTACTCCGATCTTCTCAAAACGGTCCTTGTCAGCATAGGAGATGCACATTACCTTGGAGAGCTTGGAGCCAATCAGATCCTGTACCAGAGCCTTGTGCTTGAGGTACTTCTGACAGTTCTTCTCCTGCATTCTGGCATTGATGATCATTACCGGACATTTTCTTTTTGCTGCTATATCCAGCATGTTTGGCCACAGTTCAGTATCAATGATGATCAGGGCCTCAGGATTAAAGTGCTTAAAGAATCGTGAAACGGCAAGGGGACTGTCCAGAGGTGAAAACTTAACCAGCACGTTCTCAAGAGAAGATGCGGCCTTTGCCCCGGTGGTGGTCATGGTGGTTATGACAATCCTGTCGTTTGGATGATTTCTTCTGAATTCAATAATGAAAGGTTTGAGCGCGTTGATTTCACCCACTGAAGCTCCGTGAAACCAGATACAGCTTTTCTCGGTCTCCCTGTAATATCCAAGCAGCTCAAATATTCTTCTGCCGTAAGGAGGATCACGTCGCTTTTTATAGGCAAGAAATACTGCTCCTAATGGAGCTGCAAGCAGGGTAGCAGACTTATAAATACATAGGGCTAAACGGGATGATAATTTCATAATATATTCGTTCTGTTGTAGAATTGTATTGATTTAACATTTTTCAATTAACCAAATTTTTCTAGTTTCAATTAATTGAAGCTTCTTATAACTTATTGAACCATTGATACGTTCACCGTACACGGTGCGTATATCAAACGCCCCACTTGTTCTTCTTCCAAAAATAAATCCAACTCGATCACCAACTTTAACCTTGTCGAAAAGTCTGAAACCTTTCACCGTATACGGTGCTTGGTTCAACTTTCTTCGACCACCTTTTAAAGTAGTAAACTTATGAATCTGTCGATTATGACATCTTACTTTTTTCATCAGATAGACGTCACTTGGTAAAGCTTGCGGTACACCGCAAATGCACCGAGCATCAACATGATGATCTTTCTTTAAATGATATTTCTCTCTCAAATGCTTGGTTATGTAACCATAAGTGCATTTAACACATGGATATTTATTGCAAAGTTCTTTGAAAAAGAAATTCCGCATCAATCCCATGAATGTTTCAGCTTTGAAAGATTTTCCTCTTTTAATATCATCTAAAGAGATCAAACCTTTGTGAAATTTCGTGTGACACGAATCACACAAAGTAACCAAATTATTAGGAGCATCACCACCTATTAATCTTGATTCAAGATGGTGAACTCGCAAAACTTTGTCTTTAGACTTACCATTGCAACATCTACAAGTGCATCCGTCTCTAGCTAAGACATAAGCTTTTACATTCTTGAATCCTAATTGATCACCTTGCTGATACTCAGCACATTTGATCTCTGGATTCTTGATTTTCTGAATATCAAAACTTGCAATCTCTACGACAATTTTACCTATAGGCAAGATTTCGTGAGCTTTTGCAACTAATCTCAAATGAGATTCTACTTTAGCTCTGATAGATGGAGGTAGCCAACCATTTGCAATACCTCGGTTTAGAAACCGAGCTTTGCGATATCTTGTCTTTCTATTTCTACGAGTACGTCTTGCCTCTTTTCTTGCAGACAAGAGCTTTACAATGTCGGTTCTGATTTTAGCTTTAGCTTCAAAGAGAACCTTTTTCTCAGTACATGCAGAAATACCAACATTTTCATATCCTGTGTCTACACCTAGAGTGATAAGTTGGGTAATGTTTGCACACTCATAACTAAGCTGAATTGTAAATGGACATCTTTTAACTACCTTTGCTTTATGTTCTCTGAGCAAACGTCTTACCATACCATGCCGAGTAGTCGGCATGATTGGTACACCTTTGCAATTTAGAACATAAACCATAATTTAATCCTTTTAAAAAGCTGCAGTTTTTTGCTGTAAGCCAGATCCTGCAAAACTGTAAAATGCTACCTTCGTCAATGTTATTGAAAGGTTTGTTGTCTACAACACTGTTTTCAGTGAAAACTGTTTAATCATAGACCTTAGAGGTCAGAACTAGGTAGAACATTCTGACGTAACTATATATTCTTCCATAACGTAGCTCAATTTACTGTATACAGTAAAGTTTGCTAAGACTAAGCTTTAGTTACAGATTTGTATATCAATACTCCTCTACAACAGAGCTAATATATTCTTAATATAACGGATTATTATTTCTTCAGCTTACAATCTGGGGCTATACAGACTCATCAACGACAATAAAATCATCTTCTTTTTTGGCTAATTCAATAACTTCAGAGAGCTTTAAATTATCTATGCCGCACATTTGAGCGACGATTTCAGGGAAGAAAAACTCATTAATCCTGGTGTCATCGTATATATCATCGAAGCATCCCATTTCATCATAGAGTTCATCAAACTCTTCGTCTGATATTGTTACCTTGAATTCCTTGTTAATATTTTCTCGTATTTTGTCGTGCATAAGACTAATGCCATATTCAAGCGTAAAACTTTGTAGATCTTCACTGTATGTATCATGAAAAAAGCCACATCCGCTGCAGTATGAAGCATGAGTGTTGCCATCGTATTCTTCTTCGAGGAATTCTTTTACAGTTATCTCCGGAGAGATTTGACCTGCTTTAACAAGCTCACCAGAACAGTCATATGGAGGATCGTAAGTGTGATCTTCTTCATAATGGACAGGCATATCAGGTGTCAGATAATAGTTTATCTGCCGGATAAATTCTTTTCGGAGCTCTTCCATTTGAATGTCAAGCTCGGTGTTGATTTGATAAACAAGGCTGGCGTGGTGATTATTGATGAAATCTGCGTATTTTTTAATCATAAAAACAGCCTTAATTAAAGAGATAGAAGCTGTTCAAGCTTCTCTATCACCATCTGAGGAGTAAGCTTCTTCAGGCAGGCATAGGTTTCGAATTTACAGGTTCTCTTAAAGCAAGGATGACATGGTTCATCTGACTCTACACATATAGCCTTGTCCGACAGAGGTGGTGTGTAATTGGTTGAGGTTGAACCGAAAATACATACCTGTGGTATGTCAGCAGCTGCTACTGTGTGCATCAGACCTGAATCATTACATACTGCAGCTGTTGAACTTCCAACGATATCAAGTGCCTCGGTAAGATTGGTCTTGCCTGCTATGTCTGTGAAGAAAGGTTTTGTGTCCACAGATAAATTCTCATAGATTTTTGCAACAGTAGGAATATCTTTTTTAGAGCCGATACCGATTACTCGACCACCCTGTTTAATCCACCACATTGAGATTTCAGCAAAATACTCGACAGGCCAGAGCTTTGACGGACCGTAATTAGCTCCGCAGCCTAGGATTAGGTTCTTCTTTGAAAAATCCAGCCCAAGCTCAGAGACTCTTTTCTCATCAAGAGGTCTGGTTTCAAGCTTTGGATAGGCAAATTTAGGTAAATCATTGGCAGTCTTTACCTCGTTTCTGTCAAAGGCAAGGGCAACATAGCGCTGAACCATCAGAGGAAAGTCCTGCTTGTTGGTGCGCATATTGTTAATAAGAATATATCTGGATTCTCCCTTAAAGCCACGTCTGTCAGGAATTTTGGCAAAGAAACCAACAAAGGCCGATTTTAGAGAGTTGGGCAGTATGAATACAGAGTCGTAATGGTTATCTCGGAACTTTTTACCCTCAGCATATCTCTGTTTTAAATTGAAAGCTCCATGTTCAAAAGGATTGATGAATTTTCCTGACAGCTCAGGCATTCTGTCCAGTATAGGCAAGGTATAGGCTGGTGCATAGATATCAATGGTGCACTCAGGATCCTGCTCTTTTAGAACTTTGTAAAGGCTCTGAGACATAATCAGATCTCCAAGCCATGAAGGTGAGATAATCAGGTAATTTTTGTGGGTATTTAAAGTCATAACTCTGTTTAATAATTGCTAACTATATGTTTTGTAGGCAATAAATCCTATAACAGGTGGCCTATTTCACCTTATGAAAAAAAATGGTGAAAGATAAAATGGTTCTTTTTTTGAAGAGTCTTTGTGTTCTTCTCCTACTATTGTAGCCTATGTCGGCCTTTTAAATCATGATTTTTCAGTGCATATATCAGTATATTGTCCTGATTAATTGTACACAGCAATGTGTTTTCTAACTCTGTTGCTTTATAATGTCCCTATCTATTAAGTTTTAAGGAATTATTATGATTATCGTAACTGGTGGATGCGGCTTTATTGGCTCAAATATCGTAAAACATTTAAATGATCGTGGTATTAAGGATATTCTGGTTGTTGATAATTTAACCAACGGCCATAAGTTCATGAATCTTACCGATCTTGATATTGCCGACTACATGGATAAAGAAGACTTCATGAAGCTGGTACTTGATGAGAAGGCATTTGATTCCAAATACGGATGCAAGAATATTCAGGCTATCTTCCATGAGGGAGCCTGCTCTGCTACTACCGAGTGGAACGGCAAGTACATCATGAAGAATAACTATGAGTACACCGTAAACCTTTTTGAGTTTGCAACTGCTCACAGAATTCCTTTCTTCTTTGCCTCATCTGCATCAACCTACGGTGACGGCAATGTTTTCGTTGAAGACAGAAGCAATGAAGGTCCGCTGAATGTTTACGGCTATTCAAAGTTCCTGTTTGATGAATACGTAAGAGCAAGACTGCCAAAGATTAATTCTCAGGTTGTAGGTCTGCGTTATTTCAATGTTTACGGTCCACGTGAGAGTCACAAGGGTTCAATGGCATCAGTAGCCTTCCATCTGAACACCCAGATGCTGGCAGGTGAGAATCCAAAACTGTTTGAGGGCATTGACGGCTATGAGAATGGCGGTCAGCTGCGTGATTTCGTTTATGTTGGTGACGTTGCCGAGGTTAACCTGTGGTTCTACGAGCACAAAGGTCCATCTGGAATCTATAACTGCGGTACCGGTCGTGCTGAACCATTCCTGAATATTGCCAAGGCTGTTATCAAGCACCATGGTCATGGTGAGGTTGAGTTCATTCCATTCCCAGAACATCTGAAGGGACACTATCAGAGCTTTACTCAGGCCGATCTGACCAAGCTGCGTAATGCCGGCTGTGATATCGAGTTCAAGACTGTTGCCCAAGGTGTTGCTGAGTATCTGAAATGGCTGAATTCGAAATAGTTGACGACTTTACCTATGAAGTTTGCCTTCTTCCAAGGGAGAAGGCCTTAGGTTTTGTAGACCATTTAAATTCCATTGGTATTAAGGCTAAAATCAAGGAAAGCTACTCTGGTCACTATGGTGTGTTCGTAACCAACGAACTGGATATGGCCAGAGCCAAAAGGGAAGTTCTAAGATTTGCCGGTTCTCCTTTTGACAGTTCTTTTACCAAAGCCTCATGGGAGCAGGGTAAGACTGTCAGAAACATTAAGGAGATTAAATCCTCTATGTATCTGCCAATGGCCTTTGATATTACCTCCCTGACTACCATTGTAGAGCTTATCTGTATCGCTCTGTATGTCATTTCTCTGTTTGATGAGTCCTGGGTAATTCAGACTTTTGCCTTATCAAGACAGGATGTCTTCAGTTCTGTTACAGATTATTATCGTCTGCTTACTCCTGCCTTTGTGCATTTTGGTTTTATGCATATTGCCTTTAATCTGGTGATGTTTGAAGCTTTGGGAAGACCAATCGAGAAAACCTTTGGCAAGACTAAGCTGTTCTCTCTGATAATCAGTATTGCCCTGCTCTCAAATGTCCTTCAGTACTGCTTTATGACTGATAATTATGGATATTTTGGAGGACTGTCAGGCGTGGTTTACGGAATTATCGGTTACTGCGGTGTGCTGTCAAAACGCGAAGATCTCCCTGATTCCTTTATGATCCCAAGAGGTCTTTTAACTGTAAGTATCATCTTTATTCTTTTAGGATTCCTTTTCAGCGGTATTGCCAATCTGTGTCACCTGGGCGGTGTTGTGATTGGTATTCTCTGGGGCTTCTACGATCTTAAAAAGAAGAATCTCTTCTAATGTATCTTATTAAATGGTTTTCCTTTTTCTAGGAATGCCATTTACCTTGCCTCATTTCTTTACAGAGCAGGATCTGCCTACTATATTTGTCTTAGCTGATAGCTGTTTTCGGCATATACATCGGAACGCAGAGAATGAGAGCAGATACCATTACTAAATACTCACTATTAGCTCTAGCCTTAGTGACTGCAGTTATTTCTGCAGAAGCTGCCACTGTTTATAACCGACATGGTACTTCACTGGCAATTAATGGCAGAGTTCAGTCTGTTTTCTATAACAATAACTATAATCTGGCCGGTGATCATGATTCCTCCATTCATAATTCTTCCCGTTTCGGTTTACGAGGAAAGGTAAGAATCAACAAATGGTTCTCAGCTCTTGCATATGCACAGTGGGATATGAACAGCAGCGGTAATGGTTCAGGCAGTAAAGCTCGTGATCAGTACGTAGGGGCCGATTTTGGTAGATTCGGTGTGCTGACTGCCGGTAAATTCCATGATGCCTCCTACTACGCAGAAAGTGTTGTGGATCATTATGAGCAGGCTTCCGGTACAGTACAGGGACACTTTAATCACTCCCGTCGTCTCGGCCAGTTTATGTATACCTATGACAACTATGGCTTTCATGGTCAGTTAGGCTTACAGACTGCACAGGATCGCGTGTCTGTTGTGAAGAATAAGTTTCACAATTTTGGCAGCAAGTACAAAGACAGCTGGGATATAGACTCAGGCTTCAGTTCTGCCTTAGGTTATACCTTTGATGATGTATGGTTTGGTCCTTTATCTTTTCGTACCGGCTACAGTTATATAAAAGGGCAGACTGGGAACGATATAACAACCAGAGCCTTTGTAAACTTTAAACATGCAGCAGCCTCTATTGCCTGGGGAAATATAAGTTCAGGCTTTTATGTTGCAGCCTTGTATGATTATGGCAGGCTAAACTTTAAGCCTAATGACTGGCTGCTGATTAAGGTGTATGAGCTTTCTTTCGGTTATGCCTTTGATAGTGGTGTATCAGTTTTAACCGGTTATGAAGTGGCTGCCTTTGAAGAAAATAAAGCAGAAACTCATAAGATAAAGAGAATTCCTCTGCTATTAAAGTACAAACTTAATCCAAACTTCAGTATCTGGTCAGAGGCTGGCTTTAATGCAGGTTCTGATCATAAGTCAGACTTTGGTGCGAAGAAATACTCAAAGAGAATAGATAAGAGCGTGTTTTCTCTTGGCGCCAGGTATACTTTCTAGCAAATATATCCTAACAGTTACGATACAAGGTATGCAGTTTGCGTAATAAAAAAACAGTAAAACGCTTTAAAATCAATATGATAATTACGTTAGATATGATATAATTTGAATATGTCGAAGAACTTCGACTAGGTGGTTCTACCTACTAAGAACCACTGGCATGGCTCTTAGTAGTCAGTAGAACTGAATGTTCAACTTTTTATTAAGGAATATCTATGAAAACCTTAATAATCGTTAGCATTGTTCTAATTTTACTGCTCTGGTCAACGTCAGTTTGGTAAAGTAGAACTGCTGCAAGGTGGAGGAACGCCAATTCCTCTGCCTTGTTTCTATTATATGTCTAGATTACTTTTATATCAACGTTTCTGATCTTATTTCACATCTAAATTTTTACCTGAAAAAAAACAGTTAAAAAAATTATTAATCTTCTGTAAGAATCAATATGATAGCAATCAAAAATATATTTATTGAAATATAAATTTATTGTAAAAAAAAATGGGGCAATTGCCCCATTCACATCTGAAATAATCTAGATTATTCTTCGTCTAATTTTACGATTGACTTACCAGTCATCTCTGCAGGAATTTCCATTCCCTTCAGATATAACATGGTAGGAGCGATGTCAGATAGTCTGCCGTCCTTACGCATGGTTGCCTTTCTGCCATAGTAAATGAATGGAACTGGCAGATTGGTGTGAGCAGTGTAAGGAATGTTCTTCTCAAGATCCTTCATTCTCTCACAGTTACCGTGGTCAGCAGTGATTAAGCACTCACCGTCAACCTTCTTTAATGACTCGATAACACGACCGATGCAGCTGTCAACAGCCTCAACTGCCTTAACAGCAGCCTCAAATACACCAGTGTGACCAACCATATCACCGTTAGGGTAGTTACAGATGATCATGTCGTACTTGCCTGACTCGATAGCCTCACATAGCTTGTCGGTAAGTTCTTTTGAGCTCATCTCTGGCTGTAGATCATAGGTAGCAACCTTAGGGCTCTGGATCAGAATTCTGTCTTCGCCTGGGAATACAGTCTCAACACCACCGTTGAAGAAGAAGGTTACGTGAGCATACTTCTCAGTCTCTGAAATACGTAGCTGAGTCATACCCTTCTTAGACAGCCACTCACCAAGAGTGTTGGTTAAGTCTGCTGGTGGGAATGCACATGCAGTCTTGATGTCTGCAGCGTACTGGGTAAGCATTACGAAGCTTGCCAGTTTAGGAGTAACTTCACGCTTGAAGCCGTCGAAGTCAGTGTTAACGAATGAACGGGTAATCTGACGAGCGCGGTCTGCACGGAAGTTCATGAAAATCAGTGAATCACCATCGGTCACAGGAGCTTTGTCACCGATTACTGAAGCCTTGATGAACTCATCGTTCTCATCGCGGTCGTAAGCTGCCTGGATTGCAGCTTCAGCTGAGGCAAATGAAGCGAACTCGCTCTTGCCCTGTGTCAGAAGATCATAAGCCTGCTGTACACGATCCCAGCGGTTATCTCTATCCATTGCATAGTAACGGCCAACAATAGTTGCAACCTTACCTACACCAACTTCCTTGAAAGTATTCTCGATAACCTTTACGTACTCAAGAGCAGAACGAGGTGCTACGTCACGTCCGTCTGTGAATGCGTGGAAGTAGATCTTCTTAGCGCCACGCTTTGCTGCAAGCTTGATCATTGCAACAATGTGGTCCTGGTGAGAGTGAACACCACCTGGTGACATCAGACCCATGATGTGAACAGCTTTGTCAGCCTTTACAGCTGCATCAACAGCTTCACATAAAGTCTTGTTCTCAAAAAAATCACCATCAGCAATAGCCTTACCGATTCTGGTTAATTCCTGATAAACGATACGACCTGCACCGATGTTGGTATGACCAACTTCTGAGTTACCCATCTGACCGTCAGGTAGACCAACATCAATACCTGAAGCCTGAATGTCAGTATTTGCATAGTTAGCAACCAGACTGTCTAGAACTGGAGTCTTACCTGCTTCAACTGCGTTGAACTCTTTAACTGGATTATCTCCCCAACCATCCATGATAATCAGGGCAAGTGGTTTCTTGTTTGCCATACTTTACTTCTCTTTTTAAAAATAATCGTGAACTGCGTTTAACCACCGTACACGACAGGTTATAAAACTTATGCTATTTTAGCGTGTTTTCGTGAATTTTTAACGTCTTTTGTGGAAATATTCTAAATAAGTGAAAATTAAGCGCAAATATTAAAGAAAATGCTTATAAATTAAGAAATTATTTATTCATAATTATTATGATGCAGACTAGCTTTTTATGCAGAAGAAAGAACAAATCTGTTTAAAAGAGTAAACGACCTTGCTGTTAGCGGTTCTAAATGTGATTAAGGTGTTTTTTGCGTCGGTTTAAATATGGTAAAATCGGGAATTAAATTTTTTTATTAAACAAAAAAGAGGTGTTGTTGTGGGAGATTTTTTCTCATCTGTTGATTTTCAGGAACTTTTAGCTTTCGCCGAGCGTCACACCTTGATGGTTTTTGTATTTATCGCTGTTTTAGCAGGATTAATCTACACTCAGGTTCGCATCATGCTTGCACGTATTCAGAAGTTAAATTCAAACGTTGCAACTGCAATGGTTAATCATGAAAACGGTGTATATGTTGACGTAAGACCTGCAAGTCTGTTTAACAAAGGTCATATCACAGGTGCTATTAATATCGTGCTTGTTGATATCAAACAGGGTAAATTAAACCGTATTGAAAGCTACAAAGACAAGCCTGTTGTTCTTGTTGGAAAGGACAAGATGGATTCAGACTGTTTCAATGCAGCTGTTTCTTTAAAGAAGCAGGGGTATACCAAGGTTTATTCTTTAGAAGGCGGTATTGCTCAGTGGGCAATGGACAACCTTCCATTATCAACTAAAAACTAATAATT
Organism: uncultured Succinivibrio sp.; assembly: GCF_902756765.1. Classification (NCBI taxonomy): domain Bacteria; kingdom Pseudomonadati; phylum Pseudomonadota; class Gammaproteobacteria; order Aeromonadales; family Succinivibrionaceae; genus Succinivibrio; species uncultured Succinivibrio sp. Next base: position 43,949 of record NZ_CACVSS010000010.1, read on the forward strand.
AATTCATAAGGAAATAAAAATGTCAGATAACGCTACTTCACAGCAGAACCAGCCAGCTTTTGATATTCTGCGTCTATACTCAAAGGACTGTTCTTTAGAGACTCCTAATATTCCACAGATTTTCTCAAAGGAGTGGAAGCCAGAGATCAAGATTGATTTCGAGGCTAAGCCAATGAAGCTGAACGAGGAAACCTATGAGGTTGACTTAAGAGTAACCGCCACCTGCAAGCTAGGTGAGGAAGTTGCCTTTATCTGTGAAGTTCACCAGGCCGGTTTATTCTTAATCAAGAATGTTGATGAGGCTACTCTTGATTATCTGTTAAGCGGTGTTGCTCCTAACATCCTGTTCCCATATGCTCGTGAGCATATTTCAACTCTTGTTAACAAGGCAACCTTCCCTCCATTAACTTTACGTCCAATTAATTTCGAGGCTATGTACCGCTCTCGTCAGCAGGAAGCTGCTGCCGCTGCAGCTGCAAAGTCAGATGTAGCTAACGGTGCTGATTCAGAACAGGCTCCACAAGCTTAATCACTATGGGCAGTTTTAACAGCGCTTTAGGTGTTATAGGTGCCGGTTCCTATGGAACCGCACTTGCTCAGTCTACAGCATCAAAGGGACTTCCTGTGATGTTGTGGTGCAGAAAGCCTGAGACCGCGAAACTTCTTCAGACCTCAAGAGAAAACGCCAAATATCTTCCTGGTATCCGATTTGAGGAAACACTTACAGTTACTTCTTCTCTAGAGGAGGTAATGTCCAGTTGCAGAACTATTCTCGTAGTAGTTCCCTCCCATACCTTTGCTGACGTGCTAACTCAGATCAAGCAGTATATTACTCCTGAGCACAGAATCGCCTGGGCTACAAAAGGAATGGATCTGAATACAGGAAAGCTTCTAAGTGAGGTTGCTTCCGATGTTCTTGGATCTGATGTTCCAATGGCGGCTCTTTCAGGACCAACCTTTGCGGTTGAACTTGCAAAAGGTCTTCCTACAGCAATTGCTGCTGCAGGTACCAACAGTGATTTTATAAAAGATTTTATTGAACTTATGCATACCAAGACTTTCCGTATTTATGAGAATTCGGATCTTCTGGGAATGCAGCTTGGTGGTGCCATTAAAAACGTTATTGCTATCGGAGCAGGTCTTTCCGATGGACTAGGTTTTGGCGCCAATGCCAGAACAGCTCTGATTTCAAGAGGTCTTGCTGAAATGACAAGACTTGGTCTTGCCTTCGGTGCTACAGAGAAATCTTTTATGGGATTGTCTGGTTTGGGGGATCTTATCTTAACCTGTACAGATAATCAGTCCAGAAACAGAAGATTCGGTTTCCTATTAGGGCAGGGATTAAGCTGTCAGGCTGCCTTAGATAAGATTGGTCAGGTTGTTGAAGGCTATACCATGAGTAAGGTTGTTCGCAATCTTTGTGAAAAGAAAGGTGTCCAGATGCCTATCTGCCATGAGGTATATGAAATTATATACAACGGCAAATCTGGACTCGATGCTGCCATGTCTCTTTTAGGCCGTTCTCTGAAATCAGAATAATGAATGCCTCGTACAGAGGCATTATTTCTCTCTCTGCTATTCCTTTTTATTAACGATATCTCTTGATAGGAATTATTGTTTTCTTATTCTGCAGAAGACTCATTGAATAAAATGAGTTTTCAGCTGAAAACAAGAAATAACAATATATAAAGATAGAGTTGAAGAGAATATTAATGTCGTGAGCTATTAATAAATAGCACACGATATAGATAGAGTTAAGCTGCCTTAACTCGGATGTAGTTGTAGTGTTCACCGCCTAAATCACAGAATTGACGGTTATAGTTTAGGGCGATTTTCTGTGCAGTTGCTTCACAGAATTCCTTTGCACCTGCAGGTGAGCTCATCCAGTTTTCACCATAGCCCAGATACATGATTTCGCCTCTCATAATTTTAACAACGTTGTATTTTGTCATTGGTTTCCCTAATTTTTGATTGCCCAGATATAAAATGCAATACCTATTGCTGCAAAAACAAGTTTATACATGTTGTGTCGCGAGTTCTCGCTGGTAAGTCCAAACAGGAACAGTGCGTTGGATGCAGATCCTAATACAAAATAAACCAAAGGTAAAGATATGATCGAGCTCACAGAATAATCTCCTGTCTTTTGTATCTGATAAACATCATATTAATTTTTTTAGGACATGCAAAGAATACGTGATTGAGATTAGATTTTACTTAGGTAGAATCGCAAACAAGCTGATTTATTTCAAGAGCTGGATTTAGCTTCTGAATTGGTTTAATCTTCTGCATATCCGCTTAAAGACTGTTATCTTCGCTATAAGTTGTACAACACAGCTACATGCCTCTTCATTTTAGTGCAATCCTACTTATTATTTATGCTTTCAATGCCTATTAAATATAATGACAGAAAGTATCCTAAATATGAGATTTAACTGTCTGTGAAAAAAGAATATGTAATGGGCAACAGTGCCATTGCTATAGGGGCATTGTGTTCTGGTGTGAAGCTGGTGGCAGGATATCCTGGCACTCCCTCTACTGAAATTATTGAAACCATCTGTAAGGTTCCTCATAAGGGGGTGCACCTTGAGTGGTCAGTAAACGAGAAAGCCGCTATGGAGGTAGCAGCAGCTGCTGCCTATGCCGGAGCCCGTACTATGGTCACTATGAAACAGGTTGGTCTTAATGTAGCCTCTGACCCTCTGATGAGTCTTGCCTATGTGGGAGTCAGGGGCGGTATGGTGATTGTGGTTGCAGATGATCCCGGACCTATATCCTCACAGACAGAGCAGGATACCAGGCGTTTTGCCTCTTTCTGTAGAATTCCTGTCCTTGATCCATCCTCTCCGGAGGAGGCCTTTGACATGGTCAAAGATGCCTTTGTGCTCTCAGAAAAATATCACACCCCCGTGATTCTAAGACCGACTACCAGAGTCTGTCACGGTTATGCCTCTATAAGTTTCGATGAAAATTACGAGGCTAAAGAGCCTTCCGGTTTTGAAAAGGACAGTTCAAAGTGGGTTATTTTTCCTAAACTCTCATACAACAATCACCGCCTGATTGAGGAGCGTTTACCTGTCATTGCAGAGGATTTGTCCACATATGGTTATAACCGAATCATAAAAGACAGTAAGAAAAGCTGCAAGGCGGTGCTGGCTTCAGGAATTTCTCTTGCCTATGTCAGAGAATGTACCTCTAATCTGGATCTTAAGGTTATCGGTATTGCCAGTGCCTTCCCACTTCCAAAGAGATTCCTTTTAGAAGCGTTAAATGGGGTTGATGAGCTAATCTGTTTTGAAGAGTTAAGTCCTTTTCTTGAGGAGGAGCTTTTAAAACTATGTGGCGAACATCAGCTTAAAATCAGAATTAAAGGCAAGCTTACAGGTGATGTTCCTCATTCAGGAGAGCTTGGAGTTAATAAAGTTCAGTCCATTCTCAATAAGTTTTTAGGTCGTAATGATAAGTCTGAAGGGATCTCCTTTACGGAAAAAATTCCGGATCCTCCTCAAAGACCTCCTGTTTTATGTGCCGGATGCCCACACCGCGGCTCCTTCTATGCGGTGAAAGTTGCCACAGGCAGAAAGAAAACCTATCTGTGTGGAGATATTGGCTGCTATACCCTGGGTAATGCGTTGCCTCTTGATATGGTTGACACCTGTCTGTGTATGGGCGCAGGTATTACTATGGCACAGGGATTTAATCATCTTGACAAGGAGGCAAAATCCTTTGCATTCATCGGAGACTCCACTTTTTTTGCCTCCGGTATCAGTGGCATTGTTAACGCTGTCTACAACGAGGCTGATATCACTGTCTGTATCCTTGATAATGCGACAACCGCGATGACAGGACATCAGCCACATCCAGGAACCGGTTTCAATCTTCAGGGAAACTATGTGGATAAGATTGACATAGAATCGGTTTTAAAGGGTATTGGGGTTAAGAAGGTTATGACAGTCAATCCGCATGATCTGAAGGCTTCAGTGGCTGCTGTTAAGGAATGCATGAAAGTAGATGGAGTCAAGGCGATTATCTTTAGAGCTCCATGTATTTCCATTGTAAAACTCAAGGATAAATGCAGAGTAATGGATAAGTGCAGCAACTGCAATATCTGCATCAATAAATTAGGCTGTCCTGCTATGAGTCTTAAAAACGATAAGGTAGTGATAGATGAAAGTTTGTGCGTTGGCTGTACTCTATGTGCTCAGCTGTGTCCACATAAAGCAATAGAGAGAATACATCATGAATAAGAATATTCTAATCTGTGGTGTCGGTGGTCAGGGCACAGTACTTTCATCAAGAATTCTGGCTTCTGCCTTTATGAGTGAAGGTCATACCGTTCACTCCGCCGAAACCATAGGTATGGCACAGCGAGGCGGAAGTGTCGTAAGTCATGTGAGAGTCGGAGATGAGGTTTTTTCTCCACTGATCCCAGAAGGTAGAGCTGATTTGATTTTAGCCTTTGAGCCTGGCGAAGCAGCAGGATGTTTAAAATATTTAACTGCAAATGGCTGTGTGATTTTAAATTCCCATCCTATTCCTCCTGTGACAGTTTCCTTAAAAGGTGGCTCCTATAATGAGAAAGCTATATTTACTTTTTTAAGTTCGCAGAAAATAAGACATGCAACCGTAAGCTCAGATGAGCTTATAAAAAAATTCGGTTCGGTTAAATACTTTAATATTCTGATTCTTGGAGTAGCCTCCGGCATGGATGTGCTTGGAGTGAGTGCTCAAAGCATCGAATCTCAGATTGAAAAACTTGTCAAAGAGAAATTTGTGGCAATCAATAAAGAAGTTTTTAATGCAGGTTATGAAATAGGATTAAAAAATGCTGCTGAATGAAAGACAACTTGAGCTGGTAGACAGACAGATAAAAAGACTTATAAAAACAGACAGTTTCTATGGTCAAAAATATCGGGAATTGGGATTAACTGGCTGTTCCTGTCAGGAGGATTTTGACAGAATTCCTTTCTCCTCAAAGGAGGATCTGCGCTTTGCCTATCCACTTGGTATTCAGGCTGTAGAAGACAGGGAGGTAGTCAGAATTCACTCCTCATCTGGTACTACAGGAAAGCCTGTGATTATACCTTACACTGCAAAAGATGTAGAGGACTGGGCTACCATGTTCTGTCGCTGTTATGAAATTGCAGGAATTACCAGTCATGACCGAATTCAGATCACTCCTGGTTATGGTCTGTGGACTGCAGGTATTGGTTTTCAGGCAGGCTGTGAGAAACTTGGTGCTATGGCTATTCCTATGGGTCCTGGTAATACCGAAAAGCAGCTTCAGATGATGATTGACTTAAAGTCAACCGTAATCTGTGCCACTTCATCATATGCCTTGCTTCTCTCTGAGGAAATCTCCAGACGAGGTCTTAAGGACCAGATTTTCTTAAAGAAAGGTGTAATCGGCTCTGAGCGCTGGAGTGACAAGATGCGTAATACAATCAGGAACAGCCTGGGTATTGAGCTTTATGACATCTATGGCCTTACAGAGATTTACGGTCCTGGTATCGGCATCAGTTGTGAACAAAACAGCGGCATGCATTATTTTGACGATTACGTCTATATCGAAATCATTGATCCTGTAACTGGTGAGCGTGTGGAAGACGGTAAGAGTGGAGAAATCGTTATTACAACTCTTGTAAAGGAAGGAGCTCCGCTGCTACGATTTAGAACACACGATCTTTCAAGAATTATCCCTGGTAAATGTGCCTGTGGACGTGATTACCCTCGTCTTGATGTTATCACCGGCAGAAGCGATGACATGTTCAAGATCCACGGTGTCAACATGTTCCCAAGTCAGATTGAAAGTATTTTGGGAATGGTTGACGGTGTTGGCAGTGAGTATCGTATTATCCTTGGTAAGGATGTTGAAACTCGCCGTGACGTTCTGCATGTTACCGCTGAAGCTGAAGGCAGAGTGGATTTTGCTGAAACAGCACGCAGAATCTCAAAGCTGGTAAAATCTAAATTTGGTGTAACTCCAAAGGTTGCAATTGTCCCTGCAGGAACACTTGCCCGCAGTGAGAAGAAGACCAAACGAGTTGAAGATCAGCGAGAAAAGGTTTAGACGAGTATATTCTCAAGAGTTTTATCGGGCGGTATTGAATCCCCTGGCTTCAGCCATGGGGAGCAGGTCAAGGACAAGTGCGACAGCGACTTTGCTGCTCACCTGTATGTACTGAAGGAAATAAACTAGATAGCAAAAAAATAAAGCTGCATTTCTTCAGCCTTATTCTGGTAATCAAACAAGGTTCCTCTCCAAAAGGCTGGAACCTTTTTTGTTTATTAACCGTAGGTCTCGTCGGTAACCTCATGTTCGGTTACATCAACAACATCTTTAATCTGGCCAGGGAATGCCTGATTCAGCTGAGTCTGAATACCTTCCTTTAAGGTAATGCCGACCATTGAGCAGCCTAGACAGCCACCGGTGAATTTAACCTTAACAACACCGTCTTCAGTTACATCAACTAATGAAACTGCACCGCCGTGAGATGCCAGTGATGGGCTTACGGTAACATCGATGAATCTCTTTAATCTGTCGAACAGGGTTGCATCAGGAGGCAGATCCTGCTTGTTTAAGTTAGGAGCATGGAAGGTCAATAGATCTTCGCCATCTTCCTCATTTTTGGTTAAGTCGATAACAGAACCATCCAGGTATTCTGAAACTGAACTGTCAATAACGATTTCAAAGCCCTTCATCTGAAAGTGTTCATCATTAGAGGTGATGTACTCTTTAGGGCAGTACAGAATACCGCACTGAACACCAGGGGTTCCTACATTAGTTGCAGTAAGACGAATAGCAAGGCCTTCCATTTTCTGTTTGCTGATAATGTTCAGGAAGTATTCCTGTGCTTTCTCACTAACGCTGATTTTGCTCATAAAAACCTATAAATAAAAATCTAAGCTAAAGAAATTGCCAAAAGTGATCAATTGGCGTGATGCTGTATTTGCATTAATACAAAGTCTTTTTTCTTCTTTATCAATCTTTATAAAGAAGCGCAACCACCTTGTGGCGTGGAAGGTTCAGCCAATGCCTGAAGGGCATTTATGCCACATAGAATCAGCGAACCTGTGCATTATACCATTTAACATAGATGGGGGTTATGACAATGTTTTTCAGTATGGCGCCAACACCATTTGAAGCTTATCACAAAACTCAAAAGTGACGGCGTACAAAATTAATATAAATTAATCAGTTAGTTAGCCTACTGATTTTGCTCTTTCAAAATGTGATCCAAAGATCAAAAGTTTTGTTGAATAATTAATATTCTTAACTCTGAAATCTAAAGTAACCGATTGATAAGAATAGTAATTATGTCAAATGAAGTATCTTCTTCCGATAATGTTCTAGATGGAGCCTCTTTTCTTCAAAGAATAATCGAGCTTAATCTCAGTGATCCGCGTAATCCAGAGAGGATTGTTTATCCTCTGTATGTAATAGCTACTGTGGTGCTGTTAGCAAGATTATCTGGATATGAAAACAGTCATGAGCAGGTGTTGTTCTGGAAAAAGCATGTAAAGGAACTTCAGCAGTTAATCTATGGATTAGGTGATGAAGTCGCATCTGAGCAGACTATCCGAAGGGTTATAAGTATTATTGATTCCAATGAACTGGTAAAGTTTCTGACGGATTACTTTGTAACTCACAGAGATAATTCTGATAAACCTATTGGCTCAATAGCCTTACAGGACAGAGAGATTGTTGCTGCAGATGGACAGAACATCAGAGGTACCAGACAGAGTAAGAATGGCAATGATGAACGTAAGCATGGTGGCTATGACGTTGTCAGCCTTTATTCATCAACCTATGGTTTAACCTTAAGTCAGACCATAGTAGATAAGAAAAACCATGAAGCGGAAGCTATCCTTTGCATGCTTAAAAAGGTCATCCTTAGAAATACTATTCTTACATGGGATTCTCTCAATACAAGGCCAGGAACAGTATCTGCTGTTGTAGATGTTAATGCAGACTGTGTTGTAGGACTAAAATCCAATCAGTCCACTCTTGAGGAGGATGTCAGAACCGCATTTGAATTTGTCGACAATGGTAAATACAAACATGAGGTTCTGTCTGCAACCAGAGTTCTTGATGAGCACGGCAGAATTGAGACCAAGCAGATAGATATCCTTGAGATGAAACATGCTGTAAGGACTGAACTCAGAAAGAAATGGGCTGATGTTCATTCTGTCATCAGAGTAAGAACAGTCAGACACTTCAAAAGTTCAGATGTAACACTGCAGGATGAAGATAGATATTTCATCAGCTCAATTGTTCCAGATGGACTTGATGAAAAGTTCGCTGAAACCATGCTTGATATTATTCTCCAAAGATGGGGAATTGAAGCCAGACACTGGGTAATTGATGTTGTATTCCGTCAGGATGCTCTTCCTTTGAGAAATAAGGATTACATTACTAACAGCACTGCCTGTACCAAGCTTGCTTGCAACGTACTAAGTTATATCAGAGACAATGTGCCTTATTATCAGGGGAAACCATGGTCATTTAAATCTTTACAGATTGTGGCACAGGATGCTGAAGTAGGATTTATGTTCTTAAAAGCCTTCTTTACTCAGGATATGTCTCAAATAGAGAATGACGAAAGATTCATCGGTCTCTTTTACAAACAGCCTGAACCGACAGGAAATGATGTTCCTGATGATTTGGAGAACAATGGTTTTCAATCCAGTATCGACGACGATACTCCATTAGGGAAGTTCGCAAGGACCAGAAAGAAAATCAAAGCGAAGAAATAGCTTTAATCTTGAATCAAATTTTGAAAGAGCAAAGCCAAAGTTAGTGAATAACCTTGGAACTTTGTCATGCCTGGATAAAAACAGGCATAACATAAAATTTTATTTCAGCAGAATTATCTGCTGATACGGTTAAATCTAGGCCCAATCGATTTTTAGAGCATGATCAGATCGTGTTGGCGCCATAGTTTTTCAGCTTTGAAAAATAAAATTTTTTTCAAAAATGATAATTAATGATCGAATAATTAATAAAAAATATGCACAAGTTTTCTTTTTACTGCTAAAATCGTATTTGTAACCTATCAAAAACCTGAGTTATTCTCAGATAACACTTGGAGAAAAAAATGAGCTTATTCGACGAGCTTGATTTAGCTAAATACGGTATCAGTTCTGCTACCGAAATCGTACACAACCCTTCATACGAAACCCTATATGCTGAAGAAACCAAAGCTGGTTTAACTGGTTTTGATAAGGGTCAGGATACAGAGTTAAACGCTGTTAACGTTATGACCGGCGTTTACACTGGTCGTTCACCAAAGGACAAGTTCATCGTTAAGGATGCTTCTTCAGAGGCTAACTTCTGGTGGACCACTGATGAGTTCAAGAACGACAACAAGCCACTATCAACTGAGTCATGGAAAGTTTTAAAGGACTTAGCTGGTAAAGAGTTATCAAACAAGAAACTATACGTTGTTGACGGTTTCTGCGGTGCTAACGCTAACACCCGTATGGCAATCCGTTTCGTTGTTGAGGTTGCATGGCAGGCACACTTCGTAACCAATATGTTCATCCGTCCAACTGCTGAAGAGCTAAAGAACTTCAAGCCAGACTTCGTTGTTCTAAACGCTTCAAAGGCTAAGGTTGAGAACTACAAGGAGTTAGGTCTAAATTCAGAGACTGCTGTTGTATTCAACCTAACAGAGCGTATGCAGTTAATTCTTAACACCTGGTACGGTGGTGAGATGAAGAAGGGTATGTTCTCAATGATGAACTACTACCTACCTCTAAAGGGTATTGCTGCAATGCACTGCTCAGCAAACACTGACATGAACCACGAAAATACCGCTATTTTCTTCGGTCTATCAGGAACTGGTAAGACCACTCTATCAACCGATCCAAAGCGTCTACTAATCGGTGACGACGAGCACGGTTGGGATGATGATGGCGTATTCAACTTCGAAGGTGGTTGCTATGCAAAGGTTATCAACCTATCTAAGGAAAACGAGCCAGACATCTGGAACGCAATCAAGCGTAACGCTCTATTAGAGAACGTAACTGTTGATGCTAACGGTAAGATCGACTTCGCTGATAAGTCAGTAACCGAGAACACTCGTGTTTCTTACCCAATCAACCACATCACCAACATCGTTAAGCCAATTTCAAAGGGCCCTGCTGCTAAGCGCGTAATCTTCTTATCAGCTGACGCATTCGGTGTATTACCTCCAGTATCAATCCTAGACGAAGGCCAGACCCAGTACTACTTCCTATCAGGCTTCACTGCTAAGTTAGCAGGTACCGAGCGTGGTATTACTGAGCCAACCCCAACCTTCTCATCATGCTTCGGTGCTGCATTCTTATCATTACCTCCAACCAAGTACGCAGAAGTTCTTGTTGAGCGTATGAAGAAGTCAGGCGCTAAGGCTTACTTAGTAAATACTGGCTGGAATGGTACCGGCAAGCGTATCTCAATTAAGGATACCCGTGGTATTATCGATGCAATCCTAGACGGTTCAATCGATAAGGCTGAGACCAAGACCATCCCAATGTTCTCATTCAAGGTTCCAACAGCTCTACCAGGTGTTGATCCTAAGATCTTAGATCCACGTGACACCTATGCAAATCCTGCTGACTGGGATGTTAAGGCTAAGGACTTAGCTGAGCGTTTCATCAAGAACTTCGGCAAGTTTGCTAAGTTAAACCCAGAGTTAGTAAAGGCTGGTCCTCAGCTATAATCTGACTTTTGGTATTAAACTGAAAGACGACCCGGTAAATGCGCCGGGTCTTTTTTTTTGAGGTTCAATATGGGCAAGCCATTTATAACGAGAGAAGGTTTTGAACAGCTTCACAAGGAATTAGATTATCTTTGGGAAGTAAAGCGTCCTGAAATTACTCAGAAGGTTAGCTGGGCAGCAAGTCTTGGCGACCGTTCAGAGAATGCTGACTATCACTACAACAAGAGACTTTTAGGTCAGATTGACAGAAGAATTCGCTATCTGCGCCACTGTCTGAATGATCTGCAGGTTATTGAGTACAACAAGCAGCAGGAAGGTCGTGTTTTCTTTGGTGCTTACGTAGAAATCGAGTCCGAGGAAGGTGATAACCTGATGCAGATCCATATTGTAGGCTCAGATGAAATCTTCGGACGCTCCAACTGCATTTCAGTTGATGCTCCAATGGCAAGAGCTCTGCTTGGCAAGAGTGTGGATGATGAAGCTGTAGTTCAGACTCCTTTAGGCAAGAAGACCTGGTTTGTTAATAAGATTTCCTACACTAAACCTGACTGGTTTGAAGATATGCCGATTGTTGAGAATTCTCTTTCTTCAGATGATAATGAAGATGTACAGATTGAAGAGATTTCAGAGGAAGATCAGAAGAAAATCGAGCAGGAATATCTTAAAACTCTTGTTCATTAATCTCAAAAAAAGTGGTTCACTTCTGAACCACCTTATTCCTTGTTTAATTCTGTTTAACCTTCCACATCCAGCTGCTGACCTTTTGAAAAATCAGGAACAATGTTGTTGTAGGTATCGGCAATAACCTTTGAAGAGAATCCTTCACCCTTTCCTCGCCTGTCCTCTGCTTCCTTGGAATAGGAGGCGCCGGTAGCCCCAAAGGCACCACCTAGTGCAGCCTTGATAGCTGCAGGATCAGAAACTTTCTGATTTAGGCTGTTACCAGATAAGGTTGAAACTGATGAGGCTGACTTCTTAGCTTCAGACGCATTCTCAGTCTGCTCTTCATTCTGAATTTTGCCTTTGGTCTGTTTACGGCTGATACCCTTTTTTTCCTGACCAGCTTTGATAAGAGTATCTGCCTGAATGTAGAGATTTGCATTTGCAGGTGCAAGTTGAGCATTACCCTGAGCGGTTGCCTGGCTGTTCAGACTTTTGGAAATGTGACTGATCTGAGGAATAGTTTCGCGGGCAATACTATCTCTGCGGGCTTCCTGTGCCGCATGAGGAATATTTGCTATTCCTAGGTTTGAGATGGTACTGGTGGCAACGTCCATTTTTATCTTCCAAAAATTAATAAGATCTCCCGCTTACATATGTTATCGGTATTTTTTAATTAAAAATTTAGAAGAAAATTTTTAACTGATTCAGATAATTAGTTTTTTTCTATAAAAGATGTTATTACTGTTTTCAGTAAGCCTGGCTCAGTTAGGAATGGTGCATGGGCTGAATTCTCCAGAACACAGCACTGATGGAAAGGGGGAAGATTAAGTTTTTTGGACAGTTCTGGTTTAACCAGGCGATCTTTGCCGCCAAAGATATGCAGACAAGGGATTTTAAGAGAATGCATGGCCTCTCTATAGTCGGTTTGAGCCATATTCATAAGACCCTCTTTGAGCACCTGGGTTTCAATCTCTCCCATTTTCTCATAGCAGTCCATAAGAAAGGAACTCTGTTCTTTATTCAGAAGATGACTTTGAGTCTGAAGTTTAAAGAACAGTTTGATATTACGAAGATTCTTTCCTTCATCAAACAGGTTTAAGCATTTGAGTACGTACTTATAGTCGAAACCTGGCCAGTATGGATCAGCAGGGAACCTGGGAGTTCCGCAAAGGGTGATGAATTTTTTGATTTTTCCTTCTTTATCGGTGGCACAGGCTCTGGCAGCTGCAAGCGTACTTAGCGACCAGGACAGTAGAATACAGTCGTCAGGAACGGTATTCAGAATAAGGTTTGCTCCGTGTCTAAGATCTGTAGCAAATCTGGCAAGATCTTTAGATTTACCGTAGCCAGGCATATCTACAAGGATTAGATTGTAATCTTTGAATAGTTCTACGAAGGGTAAGAGAAAATTATGATCAGTGGCCCAGCCAGGAGTGATAACAAGAGGTTGTGCATCAGGATTTCCGAAGCAGGTACAGCCTAGTTTGTGATTATCTGTAGCTCTCATTATGGCAACCACTCCACATACAAAAAGGGCGTCAAACCAGAAAGCTGACGCCGCCTTTTATTAAACGTTCTTTGCCTTACGATATGCAATCAGATCTTCAATTGAAAGACAGGTTAAATCATGCTCGAGGGCAAACTGGGTAACACGTGGAAGTTTTGCCATCAGTCCGTCTGGAGCGCATAGCTCGCAGAGAATACCTGCTGGGGCTAAACCTGCAAGTCTTGCAAGATCTACAGAAGCCTCGGTATGACCGTCACGCTCTAGAACGCCACCCTTCTTGGCAACAAGAGGGAACATATGTCCAGGGCTTGCCAGATCCTCTGGCTTTCCTTCTGGATTGATAACAGCCTTGATTGCCTTTACGCGATCAGGTGCGCTTACGCCGGTGGTAACCCCCTTTGCAGCATCAACTGAAATGGTAAATGCGGTACCGTATACAGAGGTGTTGTTCTTAACCATCATTGGCAGATTCATTCTCTTAGCCTGCTCTTCTTCGATACATACGCAGACAATACCTGAACACTCACGGATCATGAATGCCATCTGAGCATCGGTTACAGTTTCTGCAGCGTAGATAAGATCGCCTTCGTTCTCTCTGTCCTCGTTATCTACAACAAGAATTCCACGACCACGCTTTAAGGCACTGATAGCAGCCTCTACGCGATCAATTGGGGTTTCACCGAAATTTTCCAAAAGGTTCTTAAAGCTCATTTTTACCTCATTTTTATGAGTCATAACGACAGCACAGAGTTATTCCTGCTGTCCTAGTTAAAACTGGGTAATTTAAAAAAACAGTATCTAATGCATTAGGCATACAGCTAATAGCAAAACTGTGTGTATCTGTCATTTATTCTGTATTTTCGACTGCGTATTATACTTGATAATCTTAGGAAATTCTGATTATTGATAAGGATAATCGGAATTTTGAACAAAAATCTTGGTTTTTGTTTGTGTTAGAACTCACAACAGATGATTGTAAATATTTCTTTTATAAGCTGATAATACTATTATTTGTGAATAGATATGAGCATCGCTTATGAGAATAATAACGAACGGATAAACCTCAACAACAGAAATAGTCGCGGGGAAAGAAATGGCAAAAATTTTAAATTACGGCTCATTAAATATAGATTATGTCTATGATGTGCCTCATTTTGTTAAGGCAGGCGAGACCTTATCTTCAACCAACAGAAGTATCTTTGCCGGCGGAAAAGGTTTGAATCAGTCTGTAGCTCTGGCTCGTGCCGGAGGAAATGTATATCATGCAGGAGCAGTTGGTAAGGATGATTCTAAGATCCTGACTGATGTTCTTGCTGAGGATAAGATTGATTTCTCCAATATCGCAAAGAGAGACTGCCCTTCAGGTCATACAATTATCCAGGTTGATTCCAACGGTCAGAACTGCATTATCCTCTTTGGTGGTGCTAATCAGACAATTTCTGAGGCTGATATCGACAGTACTCTTGCCAATTTTGAGGCCGGTGATTTCATGGTTCTGCAGAATGAAACCAGCAATATCAGATATATGATTGAAAAGGCCTATGAAAAAGGAATGAAGGTCTGCTTCAATGTTTCTCCTTTCACAACCGAGCTTTTAAAGCTGCCTTTAGAAAAATGCGCATATCTGATTGTTAACGAGATTGAAGGCGCAGCCATGGCAGACATGCCTGATGATACAGATCCATATGTACTGCTCGATAAGCTCTGTGAGAAGTTCCCTAAGACCTCCTTTGTCCTGACTTTAGGTTCAAGAGGTTCAATCCTAAGAGAGGTAGGTGAAAAGCCTATTTCCTGCAAAGCTTTCAAGGTTAATGCCGTTGATACCACAGCCGCAGGTGATACCTTCCTGGGTTACCTGATAACCAATATTGCTACTGATATGAACCGTGCTCTGGCAATCAAATGTGCAACCGCTGCTTCTGCTCTGGCCGTACAGGTTAAGGGCGCAACCCCATCTATTCCAAGAGCAAAGGATGTGCTGGAGTTTATTAAGAAAGCCGGTCAGGAAGTTTTAACAGAAAAACTATAAGGATACTAAAAGTGAAGAAAATCGGATGCTTGAATTCTGAACTGTCATATGTGATTTCCAAACTTGGACATTTTGATACGCTAACCATCGGTGACTGCGGGCTTCCAGTTCCTCGTGGAGTTCAGAGAATTGATCTGGCTGTAACCTACGGTGTTCCAGGCTTTTTTGATGTTTTTGATGTGGTTGATGCTGAAGCCAAGTTCCAGAAGGTAACTATTGCCTCAGAGTCTAAGACTCAGAATCCTGTGTTTTATGAGAAGATTACTTCATGGGCACAAAAGAACGGCGTTGAGGTCGTAGAGGTTCCTCATGAGGTTTTCAAGGCTGGAACCGTAAAAAGTGTGGCTGTAGTTAGAACCGGTGAGTGCAAGCCTTACAGCAATGTAATTCTTGAGTCTAACGTTTCATTCTAAGCCAAGCTTATCAATGGATATTCAAAATGATGAGAAAGGGGCAAAGATACTGCCTCTTTCTTATGGTCTGAGTCTTTTAAAACAGCTTCTGCCTGTTCCTACCCATATTTTTAAAAGCGACTGTCACTATTACGAGAAGTTCGATAATAACGAATACGATGACTGGAATGTATTCAAGACGGATTTTGACTTTCGCTGTCGAATTGTACAGAGAATAAAAGAGAACAGGCTTACTATTATCTCAGATGAAAAACCCGTGCTTTACGGAGGCGTAGCCTGCGCTGATGAGCTGATTCTGGTAATAGGACCTATTTTAATTACTGAAATTGATCAGAGTTTCTGCAAACTGTATGCCTTAAAGCATAATGCGGTTAATGTAGCTCCTTTTAACTGCACTGTTCAGAAACTGGCCTCAATTCTGCTTTTAATCCACAGCTCTATTACCGGAGAGTATATCTATCTTAGCGATTTCATTAATGATACCGCTTTAAGTGAGGATATTATTGAGAATACTAACAAACAGTTTGCCAGAATATTCTCCGATCAGAGTCTGAACACCAGAACCCACAATCCAGGCCAGTTTGAGGAATCAATCAAAAACGCGATTACAACAGGAAATGTTGAGGAACTGAAGCAGGCGCTTAACTCCATATATGCCAGCATGCGAGGAACTCTATCGAGAAATTCCCTGCGTTCTGCCAAGAATCTTGCCATAGTAGATATAACCATAGCAACCCGTGCAGCAATTGACGCGGGGCTTTCGGTAGAAGAGATGTATACCATCTCAGACGGCTTTATCATGGAGGTTGAAGACTGCAAGTATGAGGCGGATGCTGCCGCTCTGGCACAGGCCTGTGCTTTAAGATGTACTCAGAAGGTTGCAAAATATCTGTCCGAGAGAAAAGCCAGAAGTACATCTCTGCCTGTTGACCGAGCCTGCCAGTATATTGATCATCACATCAATGAGAAATTTGATCTCACATCCATGAGCAATAAGCTCAAGATAAGTTCAAGTTATCTTTCAAAGCTTTTCCGTCAGGAAAAGAACATGAGTATCGGTGATTATATCCGCAGACGCAAGATTGAGATTGCCAAGATGCTGCTCAGAACCACCGACAGATCATTAGGTGAGATAGCTATGCTTCTGTCCTTTAATTCTCAAAGTCATTTTGGAAGAGTCTTTTTAAAGGAAACCGGTATGACGCCTGCAGCCTATAAGAACTCAAAAGCTATTAGAGATTCTTTCCTGTAATGAGGCAAATAATATAGAGCCTATGCATCAGTCAGAAAAATATAGTCACAGTTTTCTTTTTAGGCATTATGCCTCCATCCTTGAGAACAACCGCAGCATTATACTTGAGGGCGGTAACGGCAGAATCGATTTCACCGACTATGCTGAAGACAAAATTATGTCTGTGGTTGCTCTTATCAGAATCTCTCCACAGGTAAGCTCGAGGATAGCTGCCTTTGAGGAAAAACTAAAGGCTATTGAGCCTGACATGTATTTTTATGAGCCACAAGACTATCACATTACTGCTCTGGATATTCTTAAAGGTGAGAGGGGGAGAAAGCTTCCTGACAACATCGACGAGTATGCTGAGGCAGTAAGATTCTGTTCTTCGAAGATAAAGCCTTTTGAGATAAGTTTTGAAGGTGTAAGTGCCAGTGATAGTGCGGTGATGGTCTGTGGCTATTATGATGAGGCTTTAGAACAGTTAAGAGAGATGCTTCGAGCTGAATTAAAGCACCGCGGGCTTACTCTTGATGAAAGATACCGGACTTTTTCCTCTCATGTAACATTTGCAAGACTATGCTCAAAATATGCTAATCCAGAGAAGTTCCTATCCTTTATCTCAAAGCCTATATCTTTTGGAACAATGACTGTAAGCTCTATTGAACTGTGCTTTCACAGCTGGTGTGATGCTCAGAAAACAGTGATTGCAAACTTTCCTCTATCATAATCCTGATTAAATATAATCACTTTGTGAACAAACTGTCTTTATCGTCACAAAATTAGATTGAAATCGAGCATTTTATGATCTTCTGCTCATTTTTGGAGCGAATCAAAATCGAATTATGACAAAAAAGATAATTTTGTGATAAGTAATGTCTCCCCCTTTACATATAATTTAGAAGTACAAAGAAACTTCTGTTGCTATGCCTAACAAATGCAACAGCTTATTAAAGAACATACATAGTAGGAGTCATTAAATGAAATTTACAAAAATCTGTGCATCAGTTGCAATGGTTTTAGCTGCATCATCAATGGCAGCATCAGTTCAGGCTGCAGAAGCAAAGCGCTTAACTGGTGGCGGTTCAAACATCATGTACATCATCACCCCATCTCACTCAAACCCATTCTTCAAGACAGAGGCAGAAGTTGCTGCTAAGACTGCTAAGGAATTAGGTTATACCGTAAAGATGGTTTCACACGATGACAGCCCTGTAAAACAGTCAGAACTATTCGAGACCGCAATTTCTGATAAGGCTGCAGCTATCGTTTGTGATAACGCTGGTGCTGATGCTACTGTAGCAGCTGTAAAGCGTGCTTATGACAACAATATTCCAACCTTCCTGATTGACCGTGAAATCAACGAGCAGGGCATTGCTATCACTCAGATCGTTGCTAACAACTACCAGGGTGCTAAGGGTGCCGCTGAAGTATTCGTAGAGGCAATGGAAGAAGAAGGCGAATATGCAGAGCTATTCGGTATTGACTCAGATACCAATGCAAAGACCCGTTCAACTGCATTCCACGAGGTTATTGATCAGTATCCAGACATGAAGATGGTTGCTGTTCAGACAGCAAACTGGGATCAGAACCTGGCTTACTCAAAGATGGAGACTATTCTTCAGTCATATCCAAATCTAAAGGGTGTTATTTCCGGTAACGACAACATGGCAGTTGGTGCAGCAGCAGCTATCAAGGCAGCAGGCAAGACACTAAAGATCATCGGTGTTGACGGCTCAAATGATGCTCGTGACGAGATCTTAGCAGGTAACATGACCGCTACTGCAATGCAGCCTGCAGCTCTAATCTCCGAGATGGCTGTTAAGCAGGCAGATCAGTACTTAAAGACAGGTACCACCGGCCAGCCTGAGAAGCAGTTAATCGACTGCATCATCATCACTAAAGACAATGCTAAGAAGCTAAACGATTTCACTTTAGCTAAGTAAACCTCAATGACTGCGCCACGTTTCTGTGGCGCATTTAATAAGAATAATTAGTTAAGAGCAGGGTGCAGTAAATGCACTCAAAGGGGTTTTTTCGCCTCAAACAGGAGAACATCATGTCAAAAGCTCGCGTAATAATTGCAGGTCTAGCAGTAGCATTTCTTGCCTATGCAGGTCTTTCTGCCACAGTGGTAAAAGAGGGACAGGAAGCAACATTAACCGGAGAGGTGGCATTTGACCCAACATCAGTAGCAAAGAATTTCTGGGCCGAAAAATCAAAGGATTACTTTGAGAAAAATGCTGTGGATTTAGTAACTCTGATTAAAGAGGCAGATGGAGATTTCGCATCTGTCGCTTCTAAATACGGATATTACTCAATGGGTGATAAGGGAGAACTTTCCTTTATTGTAAAAGGTTCAGGCAAGGTAACAGAAGTAAAGAACAAGCTTCGTTCTGGTTATTTTGCATTTGATTTAAACGACAACCCATCAGAGGAAGTTAAGACCAGAATTCAGATTGGACCTGTATTTAAAGGTTCAGCTGTAAGAGATTCAATCAGTCTTATCAGTTACGATGATTATACCAATCAGATTGAATGGGCTCAGGTTTCAGTAGCCTTCCATGAATTGATCACAAGAGATGTGCTTTCAAAGATCAATATGGACGAGATTAATGGTAAAGACTTTGATTTCATTGGTTGCTTTACAGTAAAACCAGGTCCTCTTCAGATTACCCCTGTTGAGCTGACTGTAAAGTAGGAGCGTAGTAAATGAACAACGAAATCGAAGAGATCTATTTACACGCCGAAAAGATAGACAAAATCTATCCTGGTACCAAAGCTCTGGATCAGGTTTCATTTGATATCAAGCGTGGCAAGGTAAACGTTCTGATTGGCGAGAACGGTGCCGGTAAATCAACTCTGATGCGAATCATCGCAGGTATCGAGAAACAGTCCTCAGGCAAGCTATATCTGCAGGGAAAGGAAGTTGAATTCAACTCAACCGTAGAAGCACGTGAACACGGTATTGCCATTATTCACCAGGAACTGTGTCTGTTCCCTAACATGACTGTGTTCCAGAATCTTTTCATGTCATCTGAGCGTACCAAGAACGGTATTTTGGATGATGCTGAACACAGAAAGCTGGCAAAGCAGGTGCTGGCAAGACTTAATTATCCTATCGATCCTGACACCATGGTGGGCGACCTGAGAGTTGGTCAGCAGCAGATGATTGAAATTGCAAGAAATCTTCTGATCCCAAATCTTAAGATTCTGATTATGGATGAGCCAACCTCATCACTGTCAGAACAGGAAGTTGATGTGCTGTTCAACATCATGAGAGAACTTACCGCATCCGGTATCTCCATTGTTTATATTTCCCACCGTCTTGAAGAGCTGATGCGTATCGGTGACTATGTAACCATCTTCCGTGATGGCAAGCTGGTTGCTGATGCTGCGGTAAAGGACATCGATGTGCCTTGGATTGTCAAGCAGATGGTTGGTGAAGGCAAGAGCTATCCAAAGCGTGATGTTGCAGTTGACTGGTCTAAGACCAGCAAGGTTTTACAGGTCAAGGATCTGACCCTGCCAAAAAGCGGTGGCGGTTACCTTCTAAACAAGGTTTCCTTTGATCTGCATGAGGGTGAGGTTTTAGGTATCTACGGCCTGTTAGGTGCAGGTAGAACCGAAATCTTCGAATGCATTATGGGTATGCGTCCAACACATACCGGTGAAGTTTACCTGAACGGAGAAAAAATCGAGATTGGTTCGGTTCCAGAGCAGATTAAGAAAGGATTTGCCTGGCTTCCGGAAGATCGTCAGCGTGACGGACTGGTTCAGACCATGAGCATTGATAAGAACATTGCTCTGTCAAATGTCGCTGAATATACCAATTCCTTTGGTCTGATTGACAAGAGAAAGGAAAGCGCCGCTACTGAAGAGATGATTAAGGATGTCCACATCAAGGTAGCAGACAAGGAACTTCCTATTCTTTCCCTGTCAGGCGGTAACCAGCAGAAAGTGGTATTTGCCAAGGGCGCTCTGACCAAACCAAAGATCATGCTGCTTGATGAGCCTTCCCGCGGTATTGATATCGGTGCGAAGACAGAAATCTTCAACCTGATTTATCAGTACGCCAAGAAAGGTGTTTCTCTTCTGGTGGTTTCTTCAGAACTTGAAGAGATTATCGCTATTGCCGACCGCATTATTGTTCTGTCAAACGGTATCAAGACCGCAGAACTTACCGGCAGCGATATTACTCAGGACAATCTTGTAAAAGCTTCATATATGGGCCATAAAGCTCGGTAAAGGAATTCGGAGAATAAAAAATGAATAAAAATGATGTAATTATGACCATACTCAAGGGCCGTACCCTGATTGTGCTGACCCTGTTAGTCATATTCTTTTCCTGTGCAAGTGAATCCTTCTTCACTTCACAGTCACTGCTTCTGATTGCAAAGCATGTTGCTCTGTACGGTATCTTAGGTATCGGCATGACCTATGTGCTGGTAACCGGCGGTATTGACCTTTCTGTAGGTTCTGTTGTCGGTCTGTCAGGAATGATAGCAGGACTTCTGATCAATCATGGTTTCACCATCTTTGGCTATACCTTCTATTTCTCAATTCCTGTAATTGTGCTGATTGCAGTTTTCATCGGTGTGATTGTAGGTCTTATCAACGGTATCATCATCACCAAGTTTGCTGTTGCTCCTTTCATCGCAACCCTAGGCATGATGTATGTTGCACGTGGTGCAGCTAACCTTACCTCAAACGGTGCTACCTTCCCTAATCTGGTTGGTAAGGAAGCCTTAGGCAACACCGGTTTTGAAATCTTCGGCCGTGATATTGCAGGTTTCCCTGTAGCCGTAATGATTCTTGCTCTGATTGCAATTATCGCTGCTGTTATTCTGCGTAAGACTCCATTTGGCTGGCACATTCTGGCAATCGGCGGTAATGAGAGAGCTGCCAAGTTATCAGGTGTTCACGTAGATAACGACAAGATTCTGGTTTACATGTTCTCCGGTGCCTGTGCTGCTGTCGTAGGTATCATCGCTACCTCTCAGCTGGTTGCATCTCACCCAATGACCGGTAATACATGGGAAATGAACGCCATCGCTGCCGCTGTTCTGGGCGGTACTTCTCTGATGGGTGGTGTTGGAACCATCGTTGGTACTGTAATCGGTGCCTTCATCATCGGTGTTATCTCAGACGGTATGGTTATGTGCGGTGTTTCCGAGTTCTGGCAGATGATCATCAAGGGTCTTGTTATTGTTCTTGCAGTTATTATTGACCAGTACCAGCGTTCACTACAGGCTCGCATGGCACTTCAGGCAAGAAATGAGAACAAGTAATTAAAGGGGGCAGGATATGTTTTTTAAAGAGAAAGGCGAGGATATCCTCGCCGCCTTAAGCGGAAACGTAATTTCAATTACAGATGTCGAAAGTCCGATTTTCGCAGGAAAGGTAGTAGGTGACGGCGTGGCTATTGTTCCATATGACGGACTGGCTTTAGCACCAATTTCTGGAATTGTTTCCTTTGTCGGAGCCCAGAAGCATACCTATGGTATCACCGGCTTTGACGGCACGGAGGTTCTGATTCACCTTGGCATTGGCACTGTTGAGTTAAATGGTGAGGGGTTTACTCCTTACGTACAGAAAGGTGACAAGGTGGCTGCAGGCGATCCAATCTGCAATGTGAACTGGCAGCTTGTAAAAGAGAGAAACCTGAGCATTGTCTCTCCAATTGTGATTACCTCTGGTTCTATGGAAAAGATAAAGCGTCTGACAATATTCCAGGGGCTAGCTCAGGCAGGAAAGTCAGTATGCATGAGATATATACCAGTTAAGAATTAGACACATAAGATAAACGACAAACAAAAGGATCAATCATGACAGCTAAGATTAAGTTAGGTTTTGTACCAACCAGAAGAAGTGTGTTCAGTGCTCCAGATGCACTTAAATACAGAGATCTGACCGCAGCCCGTATGAAGGAGCTGGGTATTGATTTTGTGGATATCAAGGACATCAACCCTGAAGGTCTGCTTTTTGCTGACGAGGATGTTGCAAAGATAGCAGCCAAGTTTAGAAAGGAAGGCGTTGACGGAATTATTCTGGCCCACTGCAATTTCGGTACTGAGTATGTATGTGCAAGGCTTGCAAAAGAACTGAACCTCCCTGTACTGCTGTGGGGACCTTTAGATGAGCGTCCTCTGCCAGACGGACGCAGACTGCGTGATACCCAGTGCGGTCTGTTTGCAACAGGTAAGGTTCTGCGCAGATTCCAGGTTAAGTTTACTTATCTGACCAACTGCCGTCTTTCTGATCCTGTATTTGAGCGCGGTCTGCGTGATTTTATGGCTGTATGTAATGTTGTTAAGACCTTCAGACATATCCGCATTCTTCAGATGGGCCCTCGTCCTTTCGATTTCTGGACCACCATGTGCAATGAAGGCGAGCTGTTGGAGAAATTCAATATTCAGCTATCTCCAATTCCTCTTCCTGAGCTTTTGGATGAAGTTCGAAAAATCCGTGACGGTAACGGCGCCAAGGAAGAGCTGGAAATCCTTCACGATAAGACCATTATCAAGATTTCAGAGCCAAAGGTTGAGACTGTTGCAGCTCTTGCAAGAGCAATGCGCAATCTGATTGAAAAGTACGGCTGTCAGGCAGGTGCTATTCAGTGCTGGACTGCACTGCAGGGAGAACTTGGCATTATGCCTTGTGCTGCTAACTCAATTCTTAATGATTTAGGCATTCCAGTTGTCTGTGAGACAGATATTCATGGAGCAATCACTGCCCTAATGGCAGAGGCTGCCGTCATGAATGAATCAAGAAGCTTCTTTGCTGACTGGACAGTACGTCACCCTGATAATCCAAACGGTGAACTGCTGCAGCACTGTGGTCCTTGGCCAATTTCAATCGCCAAGGAAAAGCCTGAATTAACCTGCCCTATCGCCTTTGATGATGAAGGATCATTATCTGCAGAGGCTAAAGCCGGAAAAGAACTGACACTTACACGATTTGATGGTGACAACGGTGAGTATTCCTTGCTCCTTGGCAATGCCAAGAGTGTAGAGGGGCCTAAGATCCTTGGAACCTATATGTGGGTAGAGGTGGACAATATCAAGCGTCTTGAAGAGAAGGTTGTAACCGGTCCATATATTCACCACTGTGTGGGTGTTTACAAGAATGTTGTGCCTATTCTGTATGAAGCATGTAAGTACATCGGTATCAAGGCTGATCTGTATGATCCGATTGAAGAGCAGGTAAAGGCATATCTAAGAGGAGAATAGATTAGATGAAAGAGTTAAAGAAACTGGCCTACAGACTGCGCCAGGATGTAGTTGACATGATTGTCAACGGTAAGGGCGGACATATCGGTGGTGATATGTCAGTCATGGATGTTCTGGTTACTCTTTATTTCAAAGAGATGAACATTACCAAAGAGAATTTCAATACCAAAGATCACGACCATTTCATTATGAGTAAGGGGCATTCTGTTGAGGCTTTATATGCGGTGCTGGCAGAGAAGGGATTCTTCTCCCGTGAAACCGTACTCAAGGAGTTCAGTCAGTTTGGTTCAAAGTTTATCGGTCATCCAAACAATAAGCTTCCAGGTATTGAGATGAATTCAGGTGCCTTAGGACACGGACTTCCTGTTGCTGTTGGTATGGCCATCGCTGAGAGAATGAACAAGAGCTCTAACCGTGTTTACGTAGTAATGGGCGACGGTGAGCTGGCAGAAGGTTCTGTATGGGAAGGCGCTATGGCCGGTGCCAACTACAGACTGGATAATCTTTGTGCCGTGCTGGATAGAAACCGTCTGCAGATTTCTGGTTCAACCGAAGATGTTATGGCTCTGGATGATCTTCACCGCAAGTGGGAAAGCTTTGGTTGGCACGTAATTGACGTATCTGACGGCAACGATATTGAGAAACTTGCAGCAGCCTTTGAAGAAGCTCGTATGGTAAAGGGTAAGCCAACAGTGCTGATTGCCAATACCGTCAAGGGTAAAGGTTCTCCTGTAATGGAAAACAAGGCTTCCTGGCATCACCATGTACCTAATGAAGAAGAATATAGGCAGATCATGAGTGATTTGAAAGCTAGAGCACAGGAGGATTAACAGATGGCTAATATTGCAAATAAGCAGATGATCTGCGAAGTTCTAATGGAAGCTGCAAAAAAGGATAAGGATATTGTGGTTCTGTGTTCAGATTCAAGAGGAAGTGCCTCTGCTACTCCTTTTGCCAATGCCTTTCCTGAGCAGTTTGTTGAAGTAGGTATTGCCGAGCAGGATCTTGTAGGTATTGCCGCCGGTATGGCAAGGGTAGGCAAGAGAACCTTCCCAATGTCACCAGCATGTTTTATAGCGGCCCGTTCCTATGAACAGTGCAAGGTTGATGTAGCCTACTCTCATACCAATGTTAAGCTTGTTGGTATTTCCGGTGGTGTGAGCTATGGTGCTTTGGGCATGTCACATCATTCAGCTCAGGATATTGCCTGCATGTCATCAATTCCTGGCATGAGAGTTTATCTGCCATCTGACTGCAATCAGACCAGAAAACTGATGGAAGTACTGGTTAAGGATAATGAGCCTGCCTATATCCGTGTGGGCAGAAATGCAGTTGATCCTGTATACAGCGAGGACAACGTTCCATTTGAAATGGACAAGGCTACCTGGGTATGCAAGGGCGAGGATGTTGCCATTGTTGCCTGTGGCGAGATGGTTCTTTATGCAAAGCAGGCAGCTGAGATTCTAAAGCAGAAGGGTATCAGTGCAACAGTGCTTGATATGTACTGCGTAAAACCTTTTGATAAGGCTGCAGTAATCGAGGCAGCAAAACATGCCAAGGCTGTGATTTCCGTTGAAGAGCATTCTCCTTTTGGAGGTCTGGGCTCAATGGTTGCTCAGACAGTTGCCGAGAACTGTCCTAAAAAATGTGTAACCATGTCTCTGCCAGATGAACCTGTAATAACAGGTAATTCAAAGGAAGTCTTCGCCTACTACAAGCTAACCGGTGAAGGTATTGCTGCTAAAGCCGAGGAACTTCTAAATGGCTAATGACGATGTCTATGTTCTGGGCATTGATCAGAGTACGCAGGGCACTAAGGCCCTGCTCTTTGATGCTCAGGGAAAACTGATTGACAAGGCTACTCTGCCTCATCGTCAGATTATCAATGAGCGCGGCTATGTTGAGCATGATCTTAATGAGATTGCATCAAACGTAATCGGAGTCGTAAAAGCTCTTATTGATAAGGATTCGTCACGTGCTGATAAGATTGCAACTGTTGGACTCTCTGTTCAGCGCGAGACTGTTGGAGCATGGAGAAAATCTACACTTGAGCCTTTGTACAATGCGATAGTCTGGCAGTGTGCCCGAGGAGCAGAGTTTGTCTCACGTCCTGAGATTAAGTCTCAGGCAAAGAGAATCCGTGAGATTACCGGACTTGAACTCTCAGAGTATTTCTCAGCAGCAAAGATAACCTGGCTTGTAGACAATGTTCCTGAAGTTAAGGCCTGTGCTGATAAGAATGATCTGTGTATCGGCAATATGGATTCCTTCCTGGTTTCCTTTTTAACTCATGGCAAGAGCTTTGCAACCGAACCTTCAAATGCTTCAAGAACACAGCTGATGGATCTTAAGGCCCTTAGCTGGTCTGAAGAGTTATGTTCTCTGTTCAAAGTGCCTTTATCAGCTCTGCCGGAGATTAAGGATTCAGATTCAGAATTTGGCTTTACTGATTTTAATGGACTTTTAAAGCATGAAATTCCTATTCATGCGGCAATCGGTGATTCTCAGGGAGCGTTATTCGGTCATGGATGCAGTAAGCCTGGTCAGGTTAAGACTACCTATGGTACAGGCTCCTCAATCATGATGAACAGCGGTGATAGAGTATCAAGCTGTGAACATGGAATAGTAAATTCTGTAGGCTGGAGACGACAGGGCAGAACCACCTATGTACTTGAAGGCAATATCAATTATTCTGCAGGTATCATCAGCTACCTTAAGGATGATATGCAGCTTATAGCTGATCCTTCTGAGACTGAGGCTCTTGCAAGAGCAGCAAACCCAAATGATCGCTGCTATTTTGTACCTGCCCTCTCAGGCCTTGGGGCTCCTTACTTTAACGGTAATGTCAGAGGCTCAATTCTTGGAATAAGCAGACTTACCGGTAAAAAGGAGATTGTAAGAGCAGCTCTGGATTCAATTGCCTATCAGGTAAGCGATATTCTTTCTTTGATCAGAAAGTCTTCAGATGTACAGATCACTCAGCTGTGTGTAGATGGCGGTGCTACAAAGAATACCTATCTGATGCAGTTCCAGTCAGATCTTTTACGACTGCCTTTAAAGGTTCCTTCAGATGCGGAGTTATCCGGTAAGGGCGCTGCCTTTATGGCCGCAATTGTACAGGGAATTTATGCTGAGAGCATTCTTGATCAGCATGAGGACGAATCATTCTTTGAGCCTGTAGCGGATGAGAAGGTGATATCTGAGAAGGTTGAAGGCTGGCATAAGGCTATAGCTTCAACTATAGAATACGGTGTATAAGTTTTTTCGTTGTCAATTATGCTAGTGTGAGACCGTCAGTTTAGAATGAACTCATTATTAATCAGGAGATCAATAACATGGTTCATACTAAAACTGGCGGTTTTTTTCTCATACTGAATTCGTGTACATTGTCGGTTAACTGCAAATTAAATTTTGGTAAATGGTCAGAAATAAATTCTGGCAAGCATTAACCTGTCAACCTTTACGGTTGATATGGCAAAACTGTCTGACGCGTCAGTTCACATTTTGCCGTTGTGTAAAAAATAAGCCCAAAATACCTTGTCTACCAAGGGTATTGCTCATTAAAAATTCAGTTTTAATATCAGATTAGCTGTATTAGAAGTTTCCCAAATTTCCGGACTATACCATCTAATTAGAGGAACTTTGGGTACCAAAGTTCTTTCTTGGTCTTCCTCATGGTCTTTTAGAGTTAGGATATTTTACTTTAGGTTTCCTACCTCTTTTCTTTGGTTCTGGTTTTGGTACAGGCTTTGATAACCCCAGCTTTTCCAGAGTTTCCATTACTGTATTCAAAGTGTGCACTCAGAACTTATCATCCGATGCTGCAGGTTCGTTCTGAGGTGCATCAGTTATTCTCCATGTAGAGGACGGAGCATCAATCATAATCGCCGTATGACATTTCTATCAGCACACTGCTCTTCTTGGCCTTATTGATGATTCTGCCGGAAATCATTTTGAAAATAAAACTGACAAATTCGTTTACAATTACCGAAAAGTCCCCCTTGAACTGTTGTACGGTCTAGAGCTTCATCAAGCTTGTAGTACTTAAAGACCAGTTCTAGTTTCCATCTGTTCTGCTAACACAGATAGGTTCCCTCAGGAGGAAGATCTTCGTTAGACTCCAAAAACTACAGCTTGATCCCATATCTGCTATAATGAAGACAGCTAAGATTTAAGGAAACAGCTTTATGTCAGAGAGTACAGTCAAATTACTTAATAATCCTTATGGACAGGTTACGTTTGATTTATTCAGACAAAAGAACAAGGCCTTTGTTGATAAAAGTCTGATGATTAAATATCTGGACGATGACAGTATGAGTCTATACCCTGTACTTCTACGTCCACGTCGTTTTGGCAAGTCTACCTTTGTGCAGATGCTAAAATGTTATTACGACATTTCCTATCAGGACAGATATGAGGAGCTGTTTTCTGGCACAAAGATTTATGATCTAAATCTCCCAACTCACAACAGCTACCATGTAATTGACTTTGATTTTTCCTCTGTTTCTACTGGCGATAAAGAAGTTCTTTTAACCAGTTTTTTTGTGGCTGTAACAGATGGCATTGATGACTTTTGTCTCAGATATCCTGATTTTGTTTTTGATTATTCAAATTTAAACCAAAAAGATGCGGCAACTTTATTTACAGAATTTTCCAAGGCCTACAGAAAGTTTTCAAAAAGCCAGAAACTCTATGTCATGATTGACGAATATGACAATTTTGCCAATGAGATTTTATCTAAGGATTTAGAGTTATTCCTGAATATAACCAGTAAAGATGGTTTTCTTAAAACCTTTTATTCTGCAATCAAAAATTTTGCAAAAAACACCATCGCCAAGACCTTTATCACTGGTGTTTCCTCAGTATCCTTAGATTCCCTAACCTCAGGCTTTAATATTGCAAGTAATGTTACAGACATGGCCAGCTTTAATGAATATGCTGGATTTACTGAGGATGAACTTGAGATCCTTATTCCAAAGCTTGTGGATGTAGAGAAGTTAGGAGTAACTCCAAAAGAAATTATAAGCAGGATGAAACCTGTCTATGACGGCTACTGTTTTTCAGCTGAGGCCGATAAAACGGTCTACAATTCCTCCATGTGTCTTTACTACCTTAACAAAGTCCGTCAGAAAGGAGTATTCCTAAATCCAGAGGATTATCTTGATCCTGCCTGCGACCAGGACGGCTACAAGCTTGAGCAGTTGTTTGGGCTTGCAGATAAAGAGACAGTAAATACCATCATTGACAGATACCTTCAGGGAGAGCCTTTTAATCTTTTGAAGCTCTCTGAGAATATCAATCTCAATCAGGTAAGGAAATACTCTCGAGAGCAGCTTTTATCCATGCTCTACTATCTTGGCTATCTGACCATCAACAGGAATTCAACCCTGGATAGCGGTATTTCTCTGGTGATCCCAAATCAGTTCATGTCAAAGCTTTTTGCCAAGTGCACTATCGAGTTCAGATTCAGAAACAATTCAGTATTCTCCTCACAGAAACTTGATATTTCTTCTCTAATGGCCGTTGAAGATGATTTATCCTCATTTGCCTCATCCTGTACTGAATTTTTAAGTCTGATTATGTCAAATCAGGTGCTGGTGCATATGAAAGAAATGGCCTTAAATCTGGTTCTGTACGCCAAACTTGAAGAGCTTTCAAAGGATGATTTTGAGGTAAGACTGCAGAAATCATTAAGAGTCGCAGGAGAGGGAGAGAAATTTGCAGATCTGGTTGTAACTGTAAACAAAGGTACTAGCAATGAGTGCATCTACCTGATTGAGCTTAAATATCTTACCAGAAC
>NZ_CACVSS010000011.1:0-45738 GCF_902756765.1 uncultured Succinivibrio sp.
TTTAAAGAACTTTTAAAACGCTTGGTTTTATTTGTCGTTGTCGTTCGTGACAACGGAAATGCATTATAGACTTTTTTTATTTAGTGTCAAACATTTTTTATTAGAAGTTTGTCACATTTTAAAACTTTCGCTTATTTATGCGGTTTTTAAAAAATTAAATAGTATATTTTATTTTACAAACAATAAAACAACATAAAAAAAAGAGATTAGAACTTTTCTGCGCTAATCTCTAAATAATGAGGAGAAGATTTAATTAGTTATTAAGCTGCTTTTTTTACTTCCTGATCTTTTGGCAGATCATCGTAAGCATCGATTGCTTTCTTAAATCTGTTCTGAACATCCTCTAACAGATATAGACCTTCGCTGTTAGCCTTTAAGCCTTTTAACTTGATTGGGAAACACTCAGGAGGAGTTTCTAAAGTTAAAGCGGTACGCTCACGTAACTGAGAAGTACTCTGATAAACAATGCTTAGACCAACATATTCCTTGCCATCTTTAGCCTTGAATTTCTCAAGAACAAGCTTTGAGCCAATTGGAGTTTTCTTCTCAATGCTGTTTGGAAGTGAATACTCTTCAACATCCAGTGCTGCTAAAACACTGGCGATATTTGAATCATGACCACAAAGGAAAGTGAACTTACGGGTATTTAAACCAAGCTCTTCACTCATAACCTTCAGCAGAGGATGAGCAACATTTACTGCAACAGAAGGTGCAGTGAAAAGAACATCTCCATAGATATCCTTGATAGAAGCGATAAGCTCCCACTCTTTCTGAGTTAACTTATGACCAAAGCCAGCCTTAACAGGATCTTTTTCTTCATAGTACTGAAGAATAAAGGCATCAGATGCAGAATTTGCTAGCTTTAAAGAGCCCTTCATTGCAGGTTCCTTGTTAATCTCAAGAATAATCTGCAGATCATCGTCTCTAAACTTAGTTAAACCATCTGACTTGGCAACAGGAGAATCCTTCAGATCCAGAGCCTTTTCAATGGTTCTGTACTGAGCAGACATATTCTTACCAATACCCTGAAGTCCGGCATCACCGCCCATGTGACCAATTTCCTTCATTGCCTGATACATGAATTCATTAGAAATAAAGGTTAACTGAGGATTAAATACAGGATCCATCTTTGATGGAGCGAACTTATGTTCGATAGTTACATTAGCAACAGGAAGCATACCTGATGAGAAATACTGAGCTGTTGCAATAGTTCTCTGCATTGAGTTGGCGTAGAAACGCATTTCACCTTCAGCAGGAATATAGTTTTCTGTCATCAGACCTTCAGCTACTAGTCTCTTACAGAAATACTGTCCCATCATAGTTTCAAGCTGACCGCCGCGAAGAGATAGCTCACTAGGACCAGATGTCCAATTAAACCACTTATGAGGGGTAACATTGCCTAATGCAGAACCGTTACCTGATAAAGGAGAACGGATATTGTGACGACTTAAAACCACCATCTCTTCAAGCTGGTATTTATTGCCAAAATCAGCAGGTCTAGATGCATATACAGAACTTGATAATGCAAGCATAGATGCGCACAAGGCAAAAGCCATTGATTTAATCTTCATTGTGTAAACTCCATTATGTCTTTAATTTATTTTTTTTTTCATTGTATAAAAGACTTTATACATGACGAGGAAAAATTTTAAATAATTTCACAGAAATTTCAGTTTAAAAATGAAGAAAATTAGATGGGAGCAAAAAAATATAATATACAATCCACCTAAAGAAGATCTTTATCACTTTTTTTATAAAATTATATTGAACGCGTAAAAATAAGAGAATTGTACAAGAAGAATTTATTTAAGTTTTTCCAGCCATTCATCAACATTTGACTGAATCTCATCAGGACGGAAGCGACGTCCTTCAACAAAATTCAGCGAAGGATAATGAGATCGGAGTTCCTCGAGGTAATTGTAGACAGGAGAACCACCAGATGTAACAAAGACATAGATTTTCTTTCCTTGCAAATTATATTTATCCAGGAAAGTTAAAATTATCTTAGGTGGTTTTCTAAACCATACTGGAGCACCCAGGTAGATCACATCGTACTTTTGTACAATTTTTAAATCATTAGCTATCTCAGGTCTTGCATTACGATCAGTTGACTCTAATATAGCCCTGCAGCTTTCCAGTCTGTAATTAAGGTCATCGGCAGAATAAGGCTGTTTAGGTACAATCTCAAAAAGAGGGGCCTCTTTGGAGTTGGCAATCATTTTACCAACTTCCTTGGTATGCGAATTTGGAGAAAAAACAACCACGGCAGAGGTTACATTAGTAGCCTCTGAATGAGCACTTATCGTTGAAAGTGATATAACAGCAAAAAGAATTGCTATAAGTAGTTTTATGAGTTTGCCTTCAAACATGGTGAACAGCCGTATCTACAGCTACTACAAAAATGTAGTAGCTGTATGGTCTCTTTTGTATATTGGATCACAAAAACAAAAGAATAGTTTTTATTTTATATCAATAGATTATCTATTAATTCAAGTATATTACATACCTCATCGCTTAGCGATGGCGCACATTATAGCAGAAAAAAATGAGAGATTGATCGTTTATTCTCTTATACAATTAAAATTTTTTTACCATGTATCCCTATGAATCTTTTCTTCTTCATAAAGGTCTCGAATTTCCCTTTTATCATCAAGCGGATAACCTAAAGCAATAACTGCTACAGGTATAACATGACTGGACAGTGATAATATTTTCTGAAGAGATAAACACTTTTGTTTCTCTGGATACGCCCCTAGCCAAACACTTCCGATTCCCAAAGCATTAGCTGCCAAAATTATATTCTGAGCAGCAATTGAACTGTCAATAAGCCAGTAACCGTCTTTAGCCAGATAAGCTTTATCACTATCACCACAGACAATAATTCCAACATTAGCCTGTTGAATTGGAGCATAGTAAATTCCGTTTTCAGTGTAAATCTTCTCCAACTGCTCTTTATTTCTGGTTACAATAAATTCAAATGGTCTCATATTTAGAGCACTTGGCCCACTCATACCCGCAGTCAAAACAGTTTTAAGATCCTGCTCTGAAATCTCCTTGTTAGAGAATTCTCTTACACTTTTTCTGGACAGAATACACTCTATAGCATCCATACAAATCACTCCCAGACTAATCCCCTCTGATCATATTATGAGCTTTTTTTTCGCAAATTCTTTTTTCTAAATAAGAAAACATAAGTCACCATCACGAAAAATCCTGGTATAAAGGACACTCCTATGAAGGTTGCGAAAAATGTGCCTCCAACAATTGCGGTTCCAATCGAAATCTGACTGGCAGCACCAGCACCTGTTGCAAACATCAGAGGAAATACACCTAAAAGAAAAGCTACAGATGTCATAACAATAGGTCTGAAACGAATAAATGCGGCTTTTTGCGCACTCTTCATAAGAGACAGACCTCTTAAATTGAATTTATGAGCATATTCAATTAAAAGAATTGCATTCTTACAGGCCAAAGCCCCCGACGTTAACAGACCTATCTGCAGATAGACGTCATTTACAAGAGATCTCATAAATACAAAGACCAAAGCACCTAGAATACCGAAAGGAATAATAAAAATCACTGATACAGGAATAGTCCAGCTTTCATACAAGGCAGCAAGAATCAGAAACACAATCAGAGCAGAAAGAAAGAACAGCTTTGAAGACTGAGCTCCTAAAAGTTTCTCCTGAAAAGACTGCCCCTGCCAGGCATAAGAGTAATTATTAGGATGCTCAGAAACAATTTTGGCAATCATATCCATTGCCTGACCAGAACTAATCCCGCTAACTGGATCACCAGAAATTGGAATAGAAGAGATTCCATTAAAGCGCTGACTCTGTACGGGGCCGTAATCAAATCTTGCTTTTGCCACACTATTGAGAGGAACAAGCTGATCCTGAGAGTTAACAAGATTCATCTTGAATAAATCAGAGAGAGAGGTTCGATACTTTGCATCAGCCTGCACATAAACTCTCTTGATACGGCCTCTATCTAGAAAATCGTTGACATACTTGCCAGCCCAGGCAACAGAAATATTGTTATTTATAACCTCTGGAGACAAGTGATGAGATATAGCCATACTGTCATTAAAGGACATGATAAGCTGAGGAGAATCCGGCATTGAATCAGAACGAACATTGGTAATTACTCCACTCTGATTAGCTGTGGCAACAATTTCATTTATATCTTTTACAAAAGTGTCTCGATCAACACCCATGATATTCTGCACCTGAATACTGAATCCTGCAGAAGGCCCCATGCCACGGACTCCACTTGGCAGAACCACATTGATTCTTGCTGCATCATGATTTTTAAAATGAGCATATGCCCTGTCCTTGATGGCCATGGCTGTATTGTCGGCACCTGGTCGGTCATCCCAGTTTTTAAGCTTTACGAAAACAGAAGCTACAGACTGACCTCTAGATCCGCCTCCGCTGAAGCCAAGCGAAGCCATAATACCGTCAATATTATCCTTTTCATTCTCCTCAAAATAGCTCTGAACCTCATTGGCAACAGCTTTTGTCTGTTTCTGAGAAGCTCCTGCCGGCATAGTAATATTTGCAAAAAGAATTCCCTGATCCTCGGTTGGAAGGAATGAGGAAGGAATAACTTTTACAAGACCAATACTCAGTACAGCAAAAAATACAGAAACCAGAAAACAGACCTTAAGATGCTTCAAAAGATAAGCAACATAAATCAGGAACTTTTCTCTACCTAACTCTAAGAGTCTTACGCCTAAATCAAATTTCTTATAAGGTAATGAGGTATGTGAAAGTCGAGGAACCGGTTTTTTTAGATATTTAGCACACCACGATGGAGTAATAATCAGTGCCACCGCAATTGAAAAAAGCATGGCACTGACAATGCTTACAGAAAACTGTCTATAGATTTTTCCTGTAGCCCCGGAGAAAAAGCCCATTGGAATAAATACCGCGGCGATAACAAGACCAACACCAAATAAAGCTGAAGATATTTCTGACATGGATTTTAAGGCAGCATCTTTTGGGGAAAGCCCCTGCTCTACCATAAGACGGTTGATGTTCTCTACCACCACAATTGCGTCGTCCACCAGCAGACCAATTGAAAGTACAATACCAAACAAGGTAAGAGTATTGATGGAATAACCTAAAAGATAAAGCACACTGAAAGTAGCACTGATAACAATTGGAATGGTCAGACAGACTATCAGGGTCGCTCTTATATCTCTTAAGAAAATCAGAATTACGAGAGCCACCAGAAACAGCGCTTCAGCCAGAGTTTTTAATACTTCATGCAAAGATGCTGTTACAAAAGGAACCGTGTCATAAGGGATGGCATATTTAAGACCTTCAGGCAGATTATGTCTGACACTTTCCAGAAAATCTTCAATTCTCTGCGCAGTTTCAACAGCATTAGCCCCATCAGTAAGATCAATTGAAACTGCAGTTACCGGATAGCCGTTATAGTTACCGGAGAATGTATAACTCTCTCTGCCAAACTCAATTCTTGCCACATCCTTTAAAAATACAGTTGCACCGTTCTCATAGGATTTTAGGACAACCTTTTCAAAATCCTCAATAGAACTGAGCATCTCTCGGGATTTGATGGTGATATTTATAGGTTCGTCATAATCGTTAGGCAAAGCACCAAGCTGTCCGGATGAAATCTGTCGGTTCTGAGAACTTAAGGCATTAACCACATCCTGAGGATTTAGCTTGTACGATGCCATCTTATCCAGATTAAGCCAGATTCTGACAGCAAAAGCCGAACCAAATACCGAAACACTGCCCACTCCGTTAATTCGGCTTAACTGATCCTGCAGCACCGAAACCACAAAATCCGAGATGTCTTCCTGAGACATAGAACCGTCAACACAGTAAAAAGCTATTCGCTGCAGTGTATCCTCAGAAACCTTTCTAACCGAGACTCCATTATCCTGAACAGCCTGAGGAAGTCGGCTCATGATATTCTGCAGTCGGTTCTGAATCTGCATCTGTGCAACATCCGGATCAATTGATGGATCAAAGCTGAAACTGATGTTGGCATCACCCTCGGAGGTTGAGCGGGATGAAAAATAAAGAAGTCCATCCAGACCTGACATCTGCTGTTCCACCACCTGAACAACTGAGTTTTCAATGGTAATGGCAGAGGCACCGTTATATCTTAAGGTTAATCTTACTGAGGGAGGTGCAATATTAGGAAAACGGGCGATCTCAAGATTAGGAACACACAGAAAGCCCATCAGAATAGTAATAAAGGCAACAACGGTTGCAAGAACAGGGCGGTAGATAAAAAAACGACTTAACATCCTCTACTCTCCAGATGCAACCTTTACCTTGATTCCATTTTTTAGCAGTTTCTTTCCGCTGACAACTACCTTATCCCCCTCTGCGAGCCCTGACTTTACAAGGTAATAGCCGTTTACAGACTGGGTTAAATCAACCTGCTGTCTTATAGCTGTATCATCCTTTACTACAAAGACAAAGGTTGTGCCCTTTGGTTCTCTGATAATGGCACTTTCCGGAATGCTCAATGCAGATCTTGCAACACCATAGTCAATAATTGCACTTACGGTCATACCCGGCAGAAGAATATGATCCTCATTATCAAAGATTGCACGAAGAGTCAGGTTTCCAGAATCTTCATTGACAACAACCTCATGGAACTTAAAAGTGCCTTCTTTTACGTATCGATTATCATCTGAAAGAGAAACCTTCACTTTAAAACCATCATGGGGCATGTGAAGTTCGCCATTTTTTAATTTAAGCTGCCATTTTCTAAAGGCATCTGCACTCTGCTGAAGATCTACATATACCTTTGAAATATCTACTACAGAAGTTAGAAGCTCATTCTGGTTCTGAGTTACCAGGGCCCCCTTGGTAACATTTGATTTGCCTACGATACCATCTATAGGAGAGAGGACTCTTGTATATTCAAGATTAAGCTTTGCATCTTCAAAATTTGCAAGAGAAATTTTCTGCTGAGCAAGAGCTTCAGCGTATTCTGATTTTACATTTTCCAACTCCTGATTACTTACCGAGTTGGTTTTCTGAAGATTTCGGTATCTATCCAGCTTAATTTTAACCAGATTGAACTTGGCACAGTATTTCTGGTATTCTGCCTCAGTGTAGTTATATCGATTTTTAAAAGGACGGTCATCAATCTGATATAGGGGCTGCCCTTTTTTTACAGTCTCCCCTCCGGAGAAAAGCTGATCTCGAATAATTCCGCTGATCTGTGGTCTGATATCAGCACTTTCATAAGCTCTCACGCTACCGTTCAGATGGGCAACGAGAGACACATCTTTTTTTTCGAGGCTTACAACCTTAACCTCAATTTCATTTGTGCCACTGTTTTTATTATTCTGATAATCTCTGCAGCCAAAGCTGAATACAGAAGCAAAAAACAAAGCACACACTATATATCTTTTCACAATGGCATCTCAAAACATTATTCACATTGTTAGAATATCGAAAATAGAAGAAACTTAGTTCTAGATTTGTTATTTTTTATAAAAATTAATGCTCATTGTCACAAAACAGCTAATTTAACTACAAAACTCTCCAATAATAAATTAAAATTTAAATGTAGTTACAATTATTCATCTTGAATAAAAAAAAACAGATAAATAATTCAAATAAAATTCACAATTCAGGTATGTGATGATACGGTTTAGATTTGGGGAGAATTAAAATGTCAGATAAACTGGATATCAATAATATTAACATCGGCCCAATTATTCCTCAGGATAATGAAATCAAAGTTCAGGATAACAAAGTTCCTGAGAATCTGGAGAACGCAAAGTTAAACAATCCTCCTCCAGTTGAAAAGCCTGAGCTACCAGAATCTCCTGTTGAACTTAGAAAGCAGATTGACAAGATTGTAGCTACAGAACTGAGCCCTTTTGCTGCTAGTATCGCTAACAGTGCTTTTGAAGTACTAAAAGCAGGTGTCGAACTCGAAGAAATTAAAGCAAATATTGAGAGAGCAAAAAAAGATTCTGACGATTTGAGAGAACAGCGTAAGTTAAATCAGAAAGAATATGAGAAAATACTACAGCTGTTGCATATGGCTGTAAAAGAAAGAGAACAGATTTCTATAGGTAAGATGCCTGTAATCAGGAATGAGACAGATCTTACCGACTTTGTAAGACTTCAGCTTAAAAATGATGTTTCAAGAGGTTCTGCAGTTAAGACATCTGAAGCAATGGACAATGAAAATATCAAACGCGATGTCTATGAGTTTAAGGGGCTGGTTTTCAGAGCTGATAATCGTTCTCCTGACGAAATCAAGCAGGCAGGAGGTTTCTTATCTCGTGAAGATCTGAGTGCTCCTGATAAAAAGACAGAGGCAATGGGATTAGGATTGACAAAAGGTGCCACCGGTCGATGTGGAGTTTCATCTGCAGATAATATTCACTGCTGCATGAATTATCTGACAGATCCTAAAGGACGAATTTATATTATAGACACAAACAAACTTGATGAAGGTGAGCATTCCTATTCAATGAAGGATATTCTTCTGAAGAACAAGCTGAAGAATATTGATGAAACAGGTGGAGAAGTAAACATTACAAAAATCCGTCCAAGTGCAATCATGGGCTGGATCCAGCTTCCAGAGGGAATGATGGCTGTTAATAATACTGGTATCACTTTGGATCAGATTGCGATTGGAATCGACACCGGAGAGGTTAAGATAGAACTCAATAAGAATTATGTTTAATAAGGAAAATAATTTTGTATCACTGATTGATACATTAGGTTCCAGACTGAAGGTCTCTATCATTATGAGTCCGCAGAACACCTGCTGTCTCATCTTTGATAGAGATCCTGTCAATTTTGAAATCAGAGATAATGTCTTATACATCTACGCTCCAATCATTTCTGCAGAAAACTGCGACAGTAAGGTACTGTACGGAATGCTGCAGGAAAATCATTTAGGGGATGTATTTACAAGCATTAGTCCTGCGACTGAAGATCTTTGTCTGAATATGGTCGTAACCTATGAGTGTGAATATGAACTCTTTGAGAAGAATTTGTCTTATTTTGTAAGCAAATTAAGGGAGCTCAAAGAAAGAGTTAAAGGAAATTCCTTTGATACAAATGATAAAAAGGAAACTTCAACTCAATCAGTTAAAGACATGATGGTTACAGCATTGTCTGTCTAGAACTACAAAAAGCCTCTAATAATTGCATCCAACATTAGTTGGGTGTCGGAGGGGGTGTCATCTTTTCTCTTCAAAAGAAATGTTCTTATATTGGCTTATATACTCAAGTTGACCTGCTCCCCATGGCTACAAGGGGTCTTCCGGCGGCAAAGATAACTCAAAAAAAAGAGTCTCATTTTCTCAAACAAGACTCCTTTCTTCAGATAGCTGTGAGACTATCTACTATTCCCATTCAATAGTTGCTGGTGGTTTTCCAGAAATATCATAGACTACACGGGAAATACCGTTAATCTCATTGATGATTCTGTTAGAGATATGGCCCAACAGATCATATGGAAGTTCTGCCCACTTTGCAGTCATAAAATCGATGGTCTTTACAGCTCTTAAAGATACTACGAAGTCATAGCTACGGTGATCGCCCATAACACCAACGGCTCTTACTGGAAGGAATACAGTGAATGCTTGGCTTACCTTCTGATACCAGCCGGTCTTGTTTAGTTCTTCCATAAAGATTGCATCAGCACGTCTTAGAAGATCAAGATACTCTTTCTTAACCTCACCTAGAACTCTAACACCTAAGCCAGGACCTGGGAAAGGATGACGCATTACCATGCTCTCAGGAAGGCCTAACGCAATACCGATACGTCTTACTTCATCCTTGAAAAGCTCACGTAATGGCTCAACCAGCTTGAACTTAAGATCATCTGGAAGACCGCCAACGTTGTGGTGAGACTTTATAACATGAGCCTTTCCTGATTTTGCAGCAGCAGATTCAATAACATCTGGGTAAATAGTACCCTGAGCAAGGAACTCAACATCATCAAGTTTTCTTGCCTCATCAGCAAACACATCAATAAAAGTCTTGCCGATTGCCTTACGCTTTAACTCAGGATCAGAAATCCCCTTTAAAGCTTCAAGGAATCTGTCTGATGCATCGGCATATACAAAGTTAAGATCCATAGGCTCAAACATCTGCTTAACCTGCTGACCTTCGTTCAGTCTTAGAAGACCGTTATCAACGAATACACAGGTCAGCTGTTTACCGATTGCTTTCTGCAGCAGCAAGGCGGTAACAGATGAATCAACACCGCCTGAAAGACCTAATAAAACCTTCTTGTCACCAACCTGCTCACGGATTCTGGCAACAGCGTCATCGATAATTGCGCTAGGAGACCACAGCCCATGCAGACCGCATACATTTAAAGCAAAGCGCTTTAACATCTCAGCGCCCTGAACAGAGTGTGTTACCTCTGGGTGGAACTGTACACCGTAGAACTGCTTCTCTGCATTATATACAGCGGCATATGGGCAGGTGTCAGTGCTGCCTACGGTTACGAAGCCCTCAGGAATTGAGGTTACCTTGTCACCGTGTGACATCCACACATCAAGCTTTTTCTCACCGACATGGTCAGTCAGACCATCAAAAAGAGGACAAGCTGCCTTTACTTCAACAGTAGCATGGCCATATTCTCTCTTGCTTGAGCCCTGAACGGTACCTCCTAACTGGACAGTCATAGTCTGAAGACCGTAACAGATACCTAAAACAGGAACACCAGCCTCAAATACCCAAGAAGGAGCACGAGGAGAGTTGTCCTCAGTAGTAGACTCAGGGCTTCCAGAAAGAATAATACCCTGAGCATTGAAATCTTTAATTAAGCTTAAATCAGCATCAAATGGATAGATTTCGCAGTATACACCGATTTCACGGATACGACGGGCAATCAGCTGAGTTACCTGGGAACCGAAATCTAGGATGAGGATTTTTTCAGAATGTATGTTCTGTGAAGACATATTTACTACTCTTGTTGAGATTATCCTGTAAGCTGAATAAATCAAAGATATTACAGGACCATAAATGAAAAAGCACCTTAGTATTATACATCAGGTGCTCTGTTTTTTAACGTTTCTTATACGTGGCTCTGATAATTAGGAGCTTCCTTGGTGATTGAAACGTCGTGAACATGTGACTCGCTGAAGCCTGCTGAGGTGATGCGAACAAACTGAGCCTTAGTACGCAGCTCGTCAATTGTTGCACAGCCGGTCAGCCCCATTGCAGAACGCAGACCTCCCATCTGCTGATGAATAATGCCCTTTAGCATACCCTTATAGGCTACACGACCTTCGATACCTTCAGGAACAAGCTTGTCAGCAGCATTGTCAGACTGGAAATAACGGTCTGCAGAACCTTTTGACATTGCAGCAAGAGAACCCATGCCACGATATGACTTGAATGAACGGCCCTGATAGATTTCAATCTCACCAGGAGCTTCCTCAGTACCAGCAAACATTGAACCAACCATTACACAGTTGGCACCTGCAGCCAGAGCCTTGGCAATATCACCAGAATAACGGATACCACCGTCAGCGATAACAGTTACATCTGAGCCCTTTAGAGCATCAACAGCATTTGATACTGCAGTCATCTGAGGAACACCGCAACCGGTAACAATACGGGTGGTACAGATAGAACCAGGACCGATACCTACCTTAACAGCATTAACACCAGCCTCAGCTAATGCCAGAGCACCAGCTGCTGTTGCAACGTTACCACCGATGATTGGCAGTTCAGGGTATTCCTTGCGAAGCCACTTTAATCTGTCCAGAACGCCCTGTGAGTGACCGTGTGAAGAGTCAACTAAAAGAACGTCTACACCTGCTTCAACAAGGGCCTTTGCTCTTTCCTCATTACCTGCGCCGGCACCAATAGCACCACCAACACGAAGTCTGCCCATTGCATCCTTACATGCATTTGGTTTGTTTGAGGATTTCTGGAAATCCTTAACAGTAATTAGACCTTTTAACTTGAATGTAGAATCAACAACTAAAACTTTTTCAATTCTATGTTTCTGCATTAAAGCCTGAACATTCTCACGAGACTCATTTTCACGAACTGTAACCAGTCTGTCCTTTGGAGTCATTACCTCGTGAACCTTAACATCAAGCTTGGTTAGGAATCTGGTATCACGGCCAGTGATGATACCTAGAAGATTCTCTTTCTCATCAACTACGGGGAATCCATTGAAACCGCATTTTGCAGCCAGCTGCAGAACCTCACGAATGGTTGCCTCAGGGTGAACGGTAACAGGTTTGGTTACCATACCGTTTTCATAACGTTTTACTCTGGCGATTTCCTGAGCCTGGCGCTCAATTGACATGTTTTTGTGAATAAAGCCAATGCCGCCTTCCTGAGCTAAAGCAATTGCCAGATTGGATTCTGTAACAGTATCCATTGCTGCAGAGATCATTGGAATATTCAGCTGAATATTGGAGGTCAGTCTGGTACGAAGATCAGCAGTATTTGGTAAAACAGTTGAGTGTGCTGGGACTAACAGAACGTCATCGTATGTTAGAGCCTCTTCCATAATGCGTAACATAAAATCCTCCTAAAAAAAATTTGTGTGATTATACTCTAAAATAACTTATTAGTATCAGTTATATCTATATTTTTTATATATTTGATTTACAGAGCATTTTTTCTTCCAAAATAGTGCAACACAATTGTGGTTGCGACTCTCTAACTGAAATTTCAGATTATAGAGCTTAATCACAGGAGGAATTAAGACAGACTAATGCTGTAAAGGAGATTTTTCACGCGCTCAGGACACAAACTTTTTTTTGCAGAAACAAAATAGCCTGAACACACCGAAGTCTGCTCAGGCTTAATCAAGAACAAAATATGATTGTTAGAAAATACGATCCTTGTATATCAGGATTAGGTATTATTTGCACTAATCATAGTTAAGATAGCATCAAAAGTAGCTGAGATACCAACCTTGGTAGCAGTCGATATAGGCTTACTCTTTCCTACCTCATTCATAACCTTCATAAAGGAAGGCATTTCTGTACTACTCTTGATAATCGTATCCTTAAAGTTCTGTTCATAGGCATAAAGATCAGCTCTCAGGATTTCATCGAGTTTATCTGCAACAGCCTGAACATTAACAAATGATGGGTCAAACTCATACATTTCGATTTCACGTCTTAAACGATTAAAGTAAGGGGCAATACAGACGTTGTATTCATCAGTGTCAGGTTTGCCTTTTTTAACATTATCGAGGTGCTCGGCCATAATGCGTTGTACCTCTGGATAGAAATGATAGTTTGGCTCATCAGACATATATCCAGGCACACTACTGAAGTTGCCGTCATTATCAAGCTCATTACGCAGC
Organism: uncultured Succinivibrio sp.; assembly: GCF_902756765.1. Taxonomy (NCBI): domain Bacteria; kingdom Pseudomonadati; phylum Pseudomonadota; class Gammaproteobacteria; order Aeromonadales; family Succinivibrionaceae; genus Succinivibrio; species uncultured Succinivibrio sp. Next base: position 13,315 of record NZ_CACVSS010000011.1, read on the forward strand.
ATATTTATCTGATCAAGCTCAGTCTGAATCGTATCTGCATCAACAAGAGACTGCTTTCCGATGTTTTTTCTGGTGTAATACAGGCAGCGGCCTGCAAAATCTAGTGGATAATACTGCTTGGTTCCACCCACTGGATTTCCAGCCATTCTGGACATGGTGGCAGCTACCTTTTTAATCATATCATTTACCTGCTCTATGGAGTTATTCAGTCTCAGCTGACACTGAGAGAACTTGAATAAAGCAGGAGGAATCTCAATACCCATATTGGAGATTTTGTTGATACATACGCCTAGCATTGCACCCACATCATCCATGGTACCTAAGGCTATAACCTCCTTAACAACATCCTCAATAGCAGCTCTGTTCTCATTGAACTTTGCCTTTCCTTCCGGCGTTAAAAGAGCTTCAAAGGAAGAATAGAAACGCTCTGGTTTCTTGAACATCAGTGCTGCCATGGTTTTGAAGATATTCTTCTGCTCATCTGAGGTCATCTGTGTGGTATTACCAAAGTCAATCATGGTCATCTCACGAGTGGAGCTGTCATACATGATATTTCCTGAATGCAGATCTCCATGATAGAAGCCTCCATCATACAGAGCCTGAGTTACCCACACACGGGTCATATCAGTCAGAGATTTCTGACATTCAACTAGTTCTTTGTAGATAGCGTTAAGCTCATTACGCTTGCTGATGTAATCCTGCAAAGTGTCTACATGCTTGAAGGCAGGTTCGTTAATAGCCTCGGAAGAGTTATATATCGTCTTCATGACAGGTTCTTTAACTTTAAAAGTCTTACCTGTTACAGGATCTGTCTTTTCAACCTCCTGCATAACGATATTAGGTTCAGTGATTGCGTCAAGCTTCTTGGTAATGCCGTTCAGATAGTTGGACACAGTCTGTCCCTTTGCAAGATTCTGCATCATCACAGAATTTGTTGAATGAACCTTACCGTTAAGGGTTGCACTCTTTACCTTTGAATATGGGGTATTGTTATAGCAGTTTGCTTTCTTGGTATTCTCTGACTCCTCTCTTAAGTCCATCTCGGCTAAGATACTGTCCAGCTGTCCCTTGAAAGTCTGCTCCATACCATCCTTATACTCACGTGCAACACCTAAGAAAATATCCTTTTCACGTTCTGCACGATTCTTGATGTCAGGTTTAATCATCTTCACCACACAGTCCTCTACAAATGGACTCTGATCAGAGTAAACCTTAACTAAGAAAGCCTGACCTACAGAGGCTGAACCCAGAGATTTAACAACCTCAATAGATTTAACCGCGCCATTTGACTTCTCGACCATCTCCTGAAGCTGAGCCAGAACAACCTTATCAGGAATAGGAGCCAGATTACACTTGGTATCTGCCAGAGCCTTCTTCAGATCTGCAAGGATCTGCTTGCTCTGAGGATCGGTATCACTTGATGGCTCAGGAACAGGAATTGCCTGCAGAACCTTCTGCATAATTGGACCAACACCCTTAATCAGAGCACCAAGCTTGGCACCGTAGGAATCTGAACCTTTAGAGTAACGGACAAGGGAGGCAATCATATGATTTCTGTCCTTCGTATCCACACTCACAAAGTATCGAGCCAGAGTATTTCTTATAAAACGTCCGTAACCGCTGTTCATAGAGAAACTGTCCGCAGCCATATCAGACAGCTTGTTCTTCTTTTCCTCGGCAGTCATCTCAGAGACCGGTTTTTCGGTATTCACGACTTTTACAAAGCGGCTAGGCTCTGAATTTGCAATATAAGGAGCACGATCCATAGCTTCCCTAATATCACTTATAAAGGTCTCGATCTTGACATCCTCGGCATTGAATTTCTTTGGCTGACCTATAGCTAAAAGACGACTGTTTTCCTCTGACATGTTTAACATAGCCAGCTTGTCATTTAAGCCCTTCTTTTCCTTAATCAGCTTATTGAGAGCCGCATTTTCGGTTACATCTCTGTATTTGATAAGCTTGGTTAGCTCCTCATCAGAGCAGTCGACAAGCTTTTTGTTTTCAAGGGTAGCATTTATCTGCAATGCATTCTTAAGCTCAGTGCTCAGCTGCTTTACAAGATCATCAATGCTGTTTTTTCCGGTCTCAGGATCTGCAAAGAACTTCTTGGTTTCATCGAGCTTTACAGGATCACACAGAGACAGGAACTTAGCGATATCCTTGTTATAGGCGGTACCGTCAAGATGATTCTTTAAAGTTAAATAAAGAACAGAGGTATCCTTGGTGTCATTAATAGCGTTTTCTTCGAGCTTCATAAGTTCAACCGTATCGGTCTTATAGCCGTTGAGAACACTGAGCTTTGGATGAGTAAGAAGCTTATGAACCAGATCAGGTGCCAGCTCCTCTCTCTTTTCTGCAGAGGATTCCTTGAATTGCTTTATTTCATCAGCAAGAGCACTGTCAGCCTTGCACAGCATCTCAATCTGAGGATTCTTCATGAAGTTTACATGCTCAAGGAGCATCTCCTGTACCTTCAAGCAGTCATCAGTATTTTCAGGATCCATATCGACAAAACGTTCTTTTCCTTTGACAACCCCAAGAGTCTTATCAATCTCATCGCAGATCTTCATCAGATAGACATTCATGGTGTCCTGGAACATTTCCGTACCCTTGCCCAGAACTTCTTCCATCTGACCATATACTTTGGTAAGCGCATCGTCTGGCACAAATGCTGTCATTAGGGTCAGTTTTCCTAAAAAAGCCAGCTTGTTGAACAGGAAAAAGGTACTGTTAGGATCCTTTGGAATGCCGTCGATTGTCTTTTTAAGTTGAGCCTTGACATCTGGGTCAAGATCTTTGAACTCAGGCAGATCCAGAGTATTCGGATCATGCATTAACTGCTTGAGTTTTTCTCCGGTGTCTTCAGTTTTGAACTCTTTGATACTATCTAGGAATTTGTTTAAAGGTTCTACAATTAATGGCTCAACATTAAGCACCAGCTCAGGTTTGATTAAAAGATCCGCAATGGTATTAAGATGCTTTGCAAAGACCATTCTCATGTGAGTAGCATTAGCCTTCGCAGATTTCACGTCTGACTTCCAGCTCTCACTGTCGGAGATAAGATCAGCAACAAGATTTCTGACTTCCTTCTCTGTGGTTTTCAGAGGCCCTTTCTCGGACTCCTTCTTTGGCTCTTCAAGCTCAGCAGGAGCTGTATAGGAAATCTTTACCTTGATATCTTCTGGTTTGCCGCTTTTCTGAAGATTCTCGAAATGGGTGATCATTTCATTGACTTCAGGGCTGTTGGTCTGATTGTACAGGCCCATTTCCTTTGAGAAGGCAAAGTAATAGTCAAAAGCCTCTTTATCGTCCTTGTAACGTCCGTCAACGGCAGTCATGCCCATACGGTACATCAGATCTAAAGGCACATCGTTAAAGGAGGTAGGGTCAGCACCGGTAGCAGCACAGATTGCATTTATACAAAGCTCTCGTGCCTGTCCTCCTAGCTCTGCAGAATCCAGCTTGGCATTTCCATTTTCATCCAGATTTCTAGAGATGGAGTTTTTCATAACATCCTGAGCATTCTCTCTTCCGTACAGCTCAGGATTACTTACAATATCATTTTCAAAACGACGAATTAGTTCCTGAAGTTTAAATGGAACTTCAAGCTCCTGACGACCATCTCGTCCGGTGATGGTTACGCTTATTTTTCCAGACTGTGCATCCGGACGCTTGATTTCGATATTAAGTTTTTCTGAATCTTTTGACAGCTCAAAAGTTGAGCTAGTCTTTGTTGGATTGTTGGCCAAATCACGAAGGTTCTTGTATAGCTCATTGGTATCTGAAACAAGTGTCTTTGCCGTCTCACTTTTGGTTCTTTCAATACTTGACTTAGCAGCACCAAAGGAAAAGATGCTCTTTACCCAGTCAAAAATTGAAAAGCTCTTTTTCTCGGTAATATTCTTTGAGGCAATTGCGTCATTCTTGGTTAAAAGATCTACTGCAAACTGTGATCTCAAGTGTAAGTCATTTACTGCGTCTACCATAATCACAACCTTATTAGCTATTTAAAATATTAGAAACTCTTCTTTTTAGTATAAACATTCTTTAGCACTACATTATTTAAAGTTTTTGTAATTGTGACATGAGACTGATTATTTATTTAAGAGTTCACAGAATATAGATATAAGGTTTGAAGAAACTAGCTCTTTTCCAAAATATACAAGGTGTTATATTACAGCCTTTATGTTTGAAGTTTTCAAAAAAAGAAAGCTTCAAAGTCATCAATAGTCGCATACTCTGAGTCAAATTCCAGACCAGGAATTCTGGACACAGGATGAGTTATAGGCTAAAGAATGTCATCTAACACCTTATTTTCAAGAGAATTGATAACACTGTTTACCGTCACACCAGGAGCCTTTTCAATAATCAGAACATCCGGAGATTGCTATCTCCTGTTCCTCAGAGCGTAGACCTAGCATTTCAGAGGACCAACTGAGAGACTGTGCAATACTCTCAGTATCGCCTCTGAAGATTTCTAAGCAAACAGACTTTTTACAGCAAACTTGATACTATTAAGGGTTCCCAGTGTTCCCATTGCATCCCATTTATAGGTCTGCAGTACCTCGGCCATACCAGTCAGGAAGCTCTCATCCGGCTTATTTCTAAGTTCTAGGAAGCGTTTGAGATGTTCATATTCCTTCTGCATCATAACGGTCTGCTTTTCCTTGTAATAGGCGAAGAATGCTTCAAAGGCATCATCCTCAGCCTTAATCTCCTGAACAGTTGGCTCTTCGTTTTCATCTCCCTTCTTAGCGTTGGCCATACGAAGTGTCTGCCAGTTAGAATACAGCTCACGGAAATGATCATCATCATTGAAAGTAAAGGCAGCCTTTGCATGCTCATTGAGTTCTTCATCTATATTAGACGATGTTGCCTGCTTAGCAATGTGCTTAATCTTTTTCTTTAACTCATCATCAGGATCATTCTGAAGCTTATCAAGCTCTTCGTTATAGAGTTTTAAAAGAGCCTTGCTAGCTTCCTTGAAATTAGTAACATCCTTGAATGTCTCTGATGCTTTCTGAGCAAAGCCCATACTTGGACAGAGATTAAAATGATGATCTGCATTTACGCCCTGACCAAAGGCGAGGAACATATCATTTATGGTAGAAATCTGCTGGTTCATCTCCTCAATGGTATTCTGAATAGAGAGCTGACATACCTCAAAATTATAGATAGGAGCAGGAATCTCTATACCTTCCTTTAAAATAGCCTCCATAACCAGCTTAATCTTCAGACCGGTATCCTCTTCCGAGCCTTTCTTAAGAATTGCTGATATCACCTCAGTAAGATACTGTTCTACAGTCTTATCTTGGCCCTCCTTCACATTTGCAAGTCTCTCCAGACTCTTTTCAGAGAGCAGAGACTTAAGTCCCTGCATAAATACAGGACCGTTCTTGTCTAAAGAAGCAGCCATCATTCTGATGATGTTCTCCTGCTGAAGAGCTGTCAGCTTAACACAGTTACCAAAGTCAATAACGGTAAGCTTATCCTTTGAGGTCATGATATTGCCGGCATGAAGGTCTCCGTGATAGAAACCGGTGTCAAAGATACCCTGAGTAACCCATTCTTTTGAGAATTTAACCAGATTGTTTCTCTGCTCAATCAGAGCTTCATATTCATCAAGAAGTTTTTTCTGAATATCCTGCGAAGTCTCTTCCGGAATAGAGATTGAAGTATATCCGTTAATAAACTCGTTAACAGAGGTATAGGATGGTACAGGGTCAATGCCTGGAATCTCGTGTCCCATCGTATTCACCGGTTTGAGAATATTATATAAAAGGTTATCCTCCATAGAGGTGACAACATTATTAACAGTTACGCCCGGAGCCTTTTCAATAATCAGCACATCGGTTGAAGGAGGAACCAGATCAAAGAGCTTCATGCTCTGCACCTTACTGTCAAAATTACTGTAAATCTGACCTGAAACCACATTCTGAGCCTCAATAGTAAGATCAAGCTCCTCCATAATTGTCTTTAGGGAACCTTCAAAGGTAACATCCATACCAGGAATCTTTTTGGCAGCTTCCCTAAAGATTTCCATCTCACGCAGCGCCTTGTTCATTACATCAGGTCTTAGGATCTTGATAACACAGTCAACACCTTCAGGTTTGTCTGCGGTATAAACCTTACATAAGAAAGCCTCGCCGACAGAAGCAGCACCTAAAGAGCGCTGAATATCAATTTTCTTGATCTTGCCATCTGAATTATTAATAACCTCCAGAAGGTGAGCCTGAACCACATTCTCAGGAATAGGAGCAAGATTACTCTTCATGTCAGAGAAAGACTGCTTTAGAGTTTCGCTGATTTCGTTCTGAGGAGTCTTCTGCAGCAGTTTCTGCATAATAGGACCTGCGCCCTTGAAAGCGGCACCAATCATCTTGTCTGTAGAAAGTTTACCGTCAATTTCAGCTCTTGAGTATCTGATAGCAGCTGCCACCATTGAAAGCTTGTCCAGTTTTGAAAGCTTAGTGAAATAAGTCTTACGGACATTGGTAACAAACTGTGTCATGACGTTCTCTGTATTGCCAGAAGCTGCTTCAAGATCCTGAAGTGTTGAATTAGGATCTAGAGGATCGACATTTTTGCGTACAACCTTAGGAGCGTTTTCGTCATCAAGATCTTCATCAGGCTCCTCATCACCTACAGCCTCAACATTGTTCTGCACCGGCTGCTGAGCTTGAACATTGGCTTCATTATCAGCAGCTCCCTCTTCCAGTTCAGGCTCTACAATCATATTAGAAACCTCATCCAGAATTGAATCAACTGACTCGTCCAGATCCTTTTCAGCCTTGATTAGACTTAGTTTAACTTCAAGCTGTGCGTCTGTAAGTTCACTGACTCCCTTTTTAACATCAAAATCAAGGAAGTTGCGAATCAGGGCAGCACTGTTTTCAAGCTGCACATCAGTAAATGTATCGCCTTCGCCACCAAGAAAATCCATACCGGATTCCTTTATCTGTCCGATAAGATCGGCAACCTTTGTTTTAATCATCGATGGCAGAGTATTTAAGGCCTGAGGGTCTTTAATCATATAGGCCAGTGCCTTGGCATGCTTCATCATTAGACGCTGCAGTTTTGCACCTGGCTCGACAACTTTCCCCTCACCGCTGTTGAGTTTATCAATTTCCTTATCTATCTGATTTCCATCCTCTTCCAAAATCAGATCCGCCAGGAAATTATGAACCCAGAAGGCTCGCTGCTCCTGTAACAGCTGCTTCTGATTAGCCTCGAATCCCAGATTAATATTGTTAACTCGACCTGAGTATAAATTCTCATCATTGTTAACTTCTTCAATAATACGGTTCAGGTCGCCCAAAGCCATATGATAATCAGCTGCACCCTCATCAGAGAGAGTTGCTGAACCTATTTTCACTCTGCCTGTATCCAGAGAAGTAACAACCTTAGGAATAATTGAAACAGCAGTAGTTATGGCAGTAGAATAAACACCTCTGATATCGTCGGTGATAGGGTTATATTTATTCTCGCCCAGAGTAATAGGATCATAACTATGGCTTAGTATGAGCTTTGAAACCAGCTCTCTAAAATCATCATCCTCAAGTCTTGAGGTAGGCTTACCATCGGTAAATGATTTCGTCAGAACCGATATCAATGGGCTAAAGGCCAGATTCAGATGAGCTACCAGATACCTCTGCTGAGGAGTTAGATTATCAGGCAGAGATTTTGTAGCAACCGCAATGAGAATAGATGGATTATTCGCTAATTCGGCTTTCAAAGCTTCCGCTGTCAGCTTACCTGAAGAACTGAGCTGCTCGAGTCTTTCAAAGCCTTTAGCAATATTGATATTCTCAATTCTGCTGAATAGAGCATTAACCTTGACACAAAGTCTGTCTTTACTTGAATTCCAGTTATCCGACCTATACTCGTAAAGCTGGTTTTTAAGTTCCTCTGTCTCGGTTATAGGGGTACTTTCAATCTTTTTTTCCATTAAGGTAATTATCGACACAAAGTTACCCTTAAGGGCATCCCCCATCATCTTTTTGAAAAGAGCTCCCAGATCGGTATTAGGGTCTTTGGCCAGCTCCGCCTTCACATGAGGAGACAGGACAAAGCTTACGAAAATACCAGCGACTCCCTCTAAGACAGAGAAGGATTCTTCTGTCATATAAGGTTTTAATGCATTTATAGCAGCATAGATTGCATTCTTGTCCGGATTCTTAACCAGATCAGTGAATAAATTGAAAACGGGTTTGTTCTCATCGATGGAATTAGGATCATTATCATCTGCAAAGATCATCTTCAGTGCATCATTTGCATTAAGTCCTACTTTAACATCATCCTGAATCTGTTTAACAGTAACCATCATATTCTGTGCTTTTCCGTAGCTGTCAAGCACCCTATCAAATTCGTCACTGTTATTTGCTTTGGTCAGACCCTTTAAAAGATTTAGAAGGTAATTAGGAACCTGCTTGTTTATTGAGTTTTTCTTAGCCCCAGACTCAAAGTTATACATGATGGTAATGTATTTCTTTTTAAGTTCCTGGAAGCTCTGGTAGTTCAGCTTTTTTCCATCCAGAGCAATAGAAAGCTCGGTAACCAGATTCTGAGCCTTAACAACACTCAGATTGGAGATATCTCCGGCTATACGAGCAAAAGAAACACCCAGCACATCCTGTTTTTCAGAGATACTCTTGCCCAGCTTTTTTAAGAAGAAGTTAAAACCGTCGATAATATTCGACTGCGCTTCATGGGCCGTAACCGCTCTATAAACGGAGTCAGATGTCTGCTTGTCAAAGCCTATCTCTCTACAGATTTGATAAACGACGTCAGCAATCTCCTTATTCAGGAGCTTACCGATTGCAGTATTCATGAAAGCCTGCATGTCATCATAAGAGTTATTCTCCTTCTTAAGCTTTGCTATCTCCGCATTCAATGAAGCGAACAGCTCTTTGTTTTCAAGCACGAAGTTCTTCATTATCTGAGCGTCTGTCAGATAAGAAGGATTACTGGTCAGAGTATTAAGCTCTGTAGTGAGAGTTTTAAGATTTTCCTGAGCGACAGGGTCCTGACTCTGCTTGAGCTTGTCGATTTCACTCTTTAGGCTGGCTACTTTCTCGTCATAACTGGTCTTAAGAGCTCTGTTCTTGGTAAACTCATTGTTAAGATTTATAATCTTTGAGCCAAGAGCATCGGCAGCATAAAAGTTTTTAAGCTCATTTTCAGATTTACCCTTGAGAGTCTTCAGATCATTATCATACTTCTCGATAACATCCTTATTGGCTTCTTTTACCAGACTAATCTTCTGCTGCAGATCAGCTATCTTCTGAGTGTACTTGTTATCTGTTCCCTTCTGAATAACAGAGGTATTGAGTTTATCATCAATCCCCTGAGGAGATTTCTTCTTCTCAGCTTCAAGCTTATCAATAATGGAATCTACATATAAGCTGTTGATTTTTGGACTGTGCTTTACAATTTCGTCCTGATTCTGTGGAACATTGTCCCCCTCCTCAGCAACCTGCTCAGGCTCTTTTGGCTTAGCAAATTCCTCCTTTTCTTCATCCAGAGCTACCTGCTTATCCCTGATTTGTATATCAAGATCCAGAAGCTGCTTTGAAACAGAATCCAGTTTTTCCTTGTTTTCATTTAACCAGACCTTTAAATTCTTTAAGTTCATCAGATCTTCAGCGTTTAAATCTTTCTTTGCTTCCAGATCTTTGATGGAATTTTCCTGTTCAGATATTGTCTTTGTCAGGAAATCAGAATGCACCCTTAAAGGCTTACGCTCAAGATTCAGTTTCTCAAGTTCACTTTCATGAAGCCTGAGCTGAATCTCCTTAATCGAATTTTCATAAACTGAAGATTTATTTCCTACGGAACTGTTAATCTTAGAATTGAGAAGCAGATGCCTCTGTTCAATCAGCTGCAGCTGATTATCAAGGTACGTCTTGTTACTCTGCTGAATCTGTTCATCACTCTGACCACTTTGTCGAAGATTATCTGAATTATCTCGAATTTGAGAAACAATGGACTCTAATGAATTAAAGTCCATAACACTTAACTCATGATATTTCTTCTCTCCTCCGGTCATATGGGAGAGAATGTTGGTCAGCATGCCTCTGCGGTTAATATCCTTATCCTGAGAATCCAGACCAATAAGAGCAGAATCCAGGCCAAAAATATCAATGTGAGAGCAGATATCGGTGGCAATAAGAGTCTTCATATGATCAAGATCGTAAGGCAGTTTGATTTTATGTGCTACGCCAGGGAGCTTGATAAAAAGCTGAGCTTTTTCATCACGTTCTAAGATACAGTGAATCGCTTTGCCGCCATCATAAAGGTCAATGCCTACACGCTCTTTTTCATTCCCCTTTGACATATGAGCCAGGGTCTGGTTAATGGCTAAGGTGTTGTTCTTAAGCTCCATAGCCTCCCTGTGGTCATTGCTCTTATTAAGATGATTGATAAGTTTTGATGCCAGACCGAAGGTTACCACACAGAGAACTTTTTCAAAGAAATTGAATTTATGCTTACGTTTTAAGGTTCTCTCAAAGCTGTCGTGAGTTTCAAGAGGAGACTTGAAGATTTTCAGTGCTTTGTTCTTGCTTACAAGAGCATCGGACAGCTCTGGAACATCAGTAATCTCATCAATGACTTCAAAATCATTGATTATCTCATCAGGACCATTATCATCCAGTACATCCAGATCTTCATGAGCTGTATTAAGTCCGTTTATCTCAGCAAGTATACTGACTTTCTCGTCATCAGGATTATTCTGATCGTTATTTACATAATTATTCTGACCATTATTGATATTATTTACGTTTAGCTCAGACATATTGCACCTCAATCCACATACAAACCATTAACTATGCTCAAAACGGACTTCATAGGGTATTTTGAAAGACAACCTGCAGTCTTTTGAATTTACACAGAAGCATCCCCAACAAACATTGTAGAACTATATATAATATTAGGATATTTTTTGACCTACATTTGTAGTAGAAATTCAATAATGTGAGCTACCATAAAAAAACATATAGCCAAACAGCAGTAAACAATATTACTTATTGATTTTTAATATAATATAAATATATTTATGATAAGAAAGAAATTTTTTTTATGTTTTTTTTCTCTAATTTATAAAAAAATTAACACCTACAAAAAAACCTGTATTCTTTCTGCTAACAAAAGCATAAGTAAAGTAGTGTATATGCAGAAGCTTTTTTTTGACGGATTTAAAAAAAGACTAGCTCATTCCCGATTAAAACAGACGGCTGTGCTATAATTTTTCATGCAAAACAGCAGACTTAATCTGCACTACAAGAACAAACGATACTTTCTGACCAAAACGCAGTTAGATAAAAAATCACCGCTCTTACAAAGAGATATAAGGATTCTATGAGCAATATTCCTTTTGAACCTAAAGATGGAGATTATGTATCTCTTATCGAAAGACTGGGGAGAACCTCAATTGATGAGATCAAGGATGAGATTTACAAATCTCAGAAAGAACATCAGCAGCACGCAGGAGTGCTGAACAGTCCTTCAATTGAAAAGACCATTTCACAAAAGAATCTGAACCGTTCCCCTGCACAGGCAAAAATTCCCGGCACCACGCAGAACACAACCCCAGCGCAGAGCTATTCAAATACCACCGGCTCAGGCTCTGTAACCTATGAATCTGCGATAAATAAAATACTCAAGGTTCTGCTCTTCATTGGATTTCTGTTTGCAGCTACCATCACCGGAGTTATAGCTGTCACAGTTGATACAGAGGATGAGGAAATCATACTGTTTCCTATGATCGTCTACATAATCTTTGTAGCAGTGGTCTCCTCAAAGCTCAGCAAGAGAAAAAGCACTAAGGAGAAATAGGAAATGGATAACTATCTTATCTGGCTGATCTTAGGCCTGGTGCTTTTAGGTGTGGAGATGATGATTGGCAGTATCTATCTTCTGGCTCTGGTAGCCGGCTGTGCCATCGCCTGTATCTTCGCCTTTATGGGAACAACTTTTACCGCACAGTGCATCATTGCTGCAGTGGTGGCAATTGCAGGTGTGATTACAGCCTTCATCTTCAGGCGCAATATCAGAAAAAAGCTTACCCCAAATCAGGACTGTGACAATCTTGATAAGGGACAGATTATTACCGTCGAGAAAATCGATTCTGACGGAGGTGCCACTGTCAGCTACAGAGGTTCTTTGTGGAAGGCCTTTGCTAAAGAAGGAAAACTTGAGGCAGGAATATACCACATTGAGAAGGTTGACGGTACCAGACTGATTTTAATCAAATAGTAAAGGAGCATATAAATGTATTTAGATATGGACATTTCAGGCGGCAGCGTTGCACTGATCCTGATTATTATTGCAATCATTTTTGCTGTTAAGGCCATCAAGGTTATCCCGCAGCAGACTGCATGGGTTATTGAAAGACTGGGTAAATTCCACAAGGTTTTAAATCCTGGTCTAAACTTCATTATTCCTTTTATCGACAAGGTTGCCTACAAGCATTCTCTAAAGGAAATTCCTCTGGATACTCCAAGCCAGGTATGTATCACCCGTGATAACACCCAGCTTTCAGTAGACGGTATTCTCTACTTCCAGGTAACCGATCCTAAGCTGGCCTCCTACGGTACCTCCAACTACATCATCGCCATCACTCAGCTGGCTCAGACCACTCTGCGTTCTGTTATCGGTAAGATGGTTCTGGACGAGACCTTTGAGGAGCGTGATGTCATCAACAATCAGGTGGTTGCAGCCATCGATGAGGCAGCCTTAAACTGGGGTGTTAAGGTACTTCGCTATGAAATCAAGGATCTGACTCCTCCAGCTGTAATTCTGCAGGCAATGCAGCGACAGATCACCGCAGAAAGAGAGAAAAGAGCAGTTATCTTCGAGTCTGAGGGTAGAAAGCAGGAACAGATTAACCTTGCTAACGGTGCCAGAGAGGCTGCCATTGCCAAATCTGAAGGTGAGAAGCAGTCTGAAATCAATATCGCTGAAGGTAAGGCACAGGCTACCATCGCCATTGCCAATGCAACAGCCAAGGCTCTTGAAACCATTGCTCAGGCAACTCAGGCTGAAGGCGGCAACACCGCTGTAAACCTAAAGGTTGCAGAGCAGTATATTGAGGCTTTCTCAAATCTTGCCAAGACCAACAATACTCTGATTGTGCCAAACAACCTATCAGACGTATCCGGCATGGTAAGCTCTGTTATGAAGATTGTTCAGTCAACCTCTCAGGCTCCAGCTGCAACCAAATAACACAAACAACTCTCCCAAGACAGGACCCGACAGTCCTGTCTTCTTATTTTGAGGATATGCATTATGGATTTTAAAGATCCTGATAATTCCACCTCCCAAAACCGCAATGACTACATAACTATTCAGACCGGCAGTTCTAAACACAGTAACTCCCCTTCCCTGATAAAAAGTTTTTGTCATATCTTTATGATGATAGGATCCATTATCACCTTCATCCGCAACACGGTTTTCAATATCATTTTTATTCTGCTAATCATTGCGATATTTGCTCTGGTGGGACTTGTAAATACAGTTACAGACAGGGGGGCCGAGGTCATTTCTGAGATCTCAGGAAAGAGTTCCTATAAAACCGGACAGGTTGAGCAGGTACTGTGCTTTGATTTAAACGGTCCTGTATACGAGTATCCTCTGCCGGATGATGACTACTCAAAGCTCACCCGCAACCTTGATGAGAAACTCAACAACCGCCGCATCAATGATATTCTCTCCATAGAAAAAGCACTAAAAGCGGCTCAGGATGAGAATGAAATAAAAGAAATATACCTAAACCTCACCGACTGCATGACCACCTTCCCGGTTGCAGAACGTATCTATAATGCAGTTCGTGAGTACAAAAAGAAAAAGCCTGATACAAAAATAACCGCCTTTGCAGAAAGCTATGGAGCATCTGCCTACAGAATCGCCACTGCAGCCGATAGAATCGTAATCGATCCGTTAGGCGGCTTTGATTTTAAGGGCTTTGCCAGTGCCAATCTGTATTTTAAAGATCTCTTAGACAGATTAAGAGTGGAGCCTTTGGTCTTCAAGGCCGGTGAATTTAAGAGCGCCGTGGAAATCTTTACAGAGAACAGAATGTCTGAGGGGGTAAAAAAAGAGTATCAGCATATCTTTGACTCTCTATGGAAGCTCTACAAGGATTCGTTAAACTCAAGAGCTGATGCATCTGCCTCCTTAACCAGAGTCTTTGATAATCCGCAGCGCTTCCTTGAAGAGCTTGAGAGATTCAGAGGCTCTGAGGCTCAGCTGCTTAAGCATATGGGACTGGTGGATGAAATCAACTCACAGCTGAATCTTGAATATGCCTATTCAAAGGATTACGGCTATGAAGATAATATGCTCAATCCACTCATGACCGACTATCAGGACCTTGCTGACTCAGTAAATCCAGTTACTGCAGCTAAAACTCTAAAAAAGAAGCACAGAAAGAATGGTGCTGATAAGAGTGTAACTGTAGAAAGTGCAGAGGGTAAATCAGAGATTGCGGTATTATACGGCATCGGTGAGATCATGGATTACTCAGAGAGACCAACAGAATTTACCCCTGACAATATAGCCTCACAGATTGAGAGTATTCTTGAGGATAAAAATATTAAAGGTGTTATCTTCTACATCAACTCCCCTGGCGGCTCAGTTTCCGCCTCAGAGAAAATCAGAAATCTGATTCTAAAGCTCAAGGAAACCCGTGAAATACCGGTTTATGTTTCCATGAACTCCCTCTGTGCCTCTGGAGCCTACTGGATCAGTACCGCCTGCGACAGACTCTATGCCACACCTACTACCATTACAGGTTCTATAGGTGTCTTCTCAGTGGGTCTTGGTATACACGATCTCTTAAACGAATACGGTGTAAGACAGGATGGTGTTGAAACCTCCGAGCTGGAAAGATCACCTCTTGCAGTGAGAATGCCCGAGTCTCAGCGCAGAATGAATACCCTTGAGGTAGAAGGTATCTACGAGAACTTTATCTCCCTGGTTAAAAACTCCAGAAAAGACTTAAAGAACACAGACTACCGAGTCTTTGCCGAAGGAAAAGTCTTCCTCTGTCAGGATGCCCTGTCTTTAAAACTTATCGATGATTCTAAAGATCTCTTTGGGGTATTTGAAGAAATCAAGGCAGCTGTTCAGCATGATGATAATGATGAAATCTCTCTGTTACATCTGTCATCTGAGATCGGAAACAAGGCCAATCTCTTTAAATCCCTGTTCATAAAGACTGCATCTGGTATTCTTGCCCCTGAGTACGTAAAGACTATTCTTGATCTTATGAATAAGAGCTCAGCTGCCGGTGAAAATAAGCCAAAACTTATGGCTATTGGCGCCATCAGAGATGTTACTCTTTAGACAGAAAAACGTATTCTAAACCACACAGGAAGGCGTCTGAAATCAGACGCCTTCAATTCAAAAAAAACGCTATACCAAAGCAGAGCCTAAGTATAGCGTCCACGATAAACAACATTCCTAAGAACGATTAGAATGTCTGGTCTTAGACTCAATTGAGATTGAGTCTACAATCTTTTTAACCACTGTATTTCGAAGCTTAAATACTCTTACACATGGACAGGTGGTAGTAATGATCTTTACCGCATGACTTGATTCAGGCAGACCATTGTCAGTTGCCGTATTAAAAATCTCTACCCATTCTCTTCCAGGTGAAACCAGAGGCAGTTTCACACTCTGGGATTTGGCCCTCTGGGTGAAAACCACACACCAGCTCTCACCTTCCTCATCGTTTACTGCACCTGCCACCAGCATCACGGTATCAGTATCGGGATTATTCCAGTCAGCAGAATGCATCTGAGCTCCGTCAGGTCTGAACCAGTGGGCATCGTAGCTGGCACGTTTTGAGCTCACACGGTAGCTGTCATCCACCAGAAGAAGCTCTCGCAGCATCATGGATTCATGACGAATCTGATTTAGCATGGAGATAAAGGAAATGAAATTCTTGTTCTCCTCGGAGTAATCCCATTTTGTCCAGGAGATTTCATTATCCTGACAGTAGGCATTGTTATTGCCTAGCTGAGTACGAGAGAACTCATCTCCGCCTAATAGGTGCGGAATACCCTGACTTAGAATGGTGGATGCAATAAGATTGCGCTTCATCTGCCAGCGCTTGGCGTTAACCTTCTTGTCAGTGGTAGGACCTTCCTTTCCGCAGTTGGTGGAGTAATTGTCATTACAGCCGTCGCGGTTATCCTCCCCATTAGCCTCATTGTGCTTAGAGTTGTAGGAAACCAGATCATGAAGAGTAAAGCCGTCGTGATAAGTTACAAAATTCAGACTGGATTTAATGGATCTGGTCTCCTTTAAGTAAATATCACGTGAGCCCATGATACGGGTGATGTACTCACCGATAAGGCCCTTGTCTCCTCGCCAGAAACGTCTTACCGTGTCTCGGAATCTGTCGTTCTGCTCAGCCCAGCCCTGCGGAAAGCCGCCCACATGATAACCATTGTTTCCAATATCCCAAGGCTCAGCAATAAGAATGGACTTGTTAATAGAATCATTGCAGAAACACCCCTTTAAAAATGCGCAGTTAGGATCAAAATCATTGAACACATCACCATGACTCTCGCGACAAAGGGTTACACAGAGATCAAATCTGAACCCGTCAACCTTCATATTTTCAAGCCAGTGAGTCATTGAATTAAGTACCAGATTCAGAGTCGGTCTGGAATCCACGTTGACCGAGTTACCGCAGCCGGTAACATCAAAGAAATTTCCAAAATCAGAAGAACCATCCTCATTGCGGGGATGAACATAGTAGTTATGGGCATCAAAGCCCTTAAGACTTAAAACGCTGCCGCCATTGCCGCCTTCACCGGTATGGTTGTAAACCACATCAAGAATCACAGCAATACCGTTTCGATGGAACTCTCGAACCATTTCCTTGAACTCATTGACGGCATTCCTTGGGTTTACCGCAAATCTTGGATCGGGAGCAAAGTAACATACAGGATTGTAGCCCCAGTAGTTAACTTTGCCAATCTTAGATAAATGAGGTTCTGAAACGTAGGCATAGATTGGATTTAACTGAACAGCAGTAATTCCGAGTCTCTTTAAGTGTGCAATAACCTTCTCGTGGCACATACCAAGGAATTTTCCCCTATGCTCAGGAGGAACATCCTCGTTAAGCATGGTCATGCCTTTTACATTGCACTCATAGATTAGAAGATCATCTAAAGAAATAGCAGGCTTCTGAATTCCCTGCCAGTCAAAATCGGAATCATCACAGATGATAGCTTTAGGAATGAAGTCATCATAGTGATTTTTATAGCGATCCTCTGTATAGACAAAAGGTTTTGACAGGGCCTTGGCATATGGATCAACCAGAATATGATCCTTCATGAAATAAAAGCCACGTGAAGGGTCATACTCACCGATAGCCTCATATCCGTACAGATCACCAACCTGTACACCATCTATGAAGCCATACCAGACACTGCCCTTCTTTTCAGGAAGACTTACCTTTCGGATTTCGTGTTCGCTTTTATCATAGAGATGGACCACTATCTGCTCTGCATTCGGGGACCATACTGAAAAATAACATCCGCCTTCAGTTACAGTTACGCCTAAAGGCACAAGCCTGAAATCCACATGCCGCGAGATAGGTTGATTCATACCACATTCCTCAGTTCTCAAGCTCTGTTGTTTTATCTTAAAAAATTATTATTCTTTTTTTACAGCTTCAATGCTGTTTTTTGTTATGAAAAATTAAGTCGGAACTTTCCCTAATTATCGGAAATTAAACTTAGCAAATTTACCTTTATAGGAATTTAGAACAGATTTTCTTATCAACTCTGTGAAGTTATCTGATTTTTGAAAAAAATCGTAAAAAAGACCTACCTTTTTGTGAATTTTGACCTTATAGAAAAAATAGCAGACAAATGACACAAAAAAAGTTTCAGCAGAGGTGAATTTTATATTGTTACTGATATATATACAGTTGCGAATAACATTGAAGATTTTTGCAACAAAAAACAGCTTTTTACAAATTTATATCCAAAGAATGTGAACCTAAGCATTTTTATACTTTTATTATACAAAATTATGATGTATATAATGATTATATGTGGTTCTCTTATTAGAACTTCAGATTATATGAGAGGCAGAGTGTGATTAGTTCAAAAGAATCGTATGACAAACTACTTGAAGTATTAGGAAAAACCCTGGGAATAAAGCTTGAATTCGTGGACGACAGCTGTAATCTACAGATAGAGGAATTAGATCTTGGATGCTGTATCCGCAAATTTGAGAATGAAGAAAGAATTGTTCTTCTGGGCGTACTGGCAAAGGGGTTGCCTGATGATTTGAAATACGATCTGGTTATTGATTTTCTGTCTTCTGCCATCAATCCTCTATACAAATCAGGACCAACAGTAGCTTATGACGAGGATGATGATGTTCTACTTGCCTATGTAAGTATTGATATCAAAGATATTGAAGAAAATGAATTTCCTGAAATTGTTGAGGAATTCATGGTGTTTGAGAAACACTACCGTGACAGACTCAGCGAGACACCAGATACAGCAGATGATTCAAGCTCAAGCTCAGCATCAGAAATAATCGGAAGAATTAACAACTAAGAATCGCTAACTACAAGAAAAAAAGAGAAATGTAAAATGTTACTGTAAAAAATATAACACAGGAACAATTAGTTAGATACCGAGAATACAGAACGTTTCTCTTTAGTTTGTTTCATTCAATCTCAAACAGGAAGGAGGCCTTAGATAAGCCTCCTTTATTATTTTGCTGTAGGCGCAGATGATAATACAGATAGTTTACTGACTGTATGCTCATTTGTATAAATTCACTTTCACTAATTATTTCTAATAATGTGATCTGAATCTATCTGATACTTTTATTCCATGGAGAAACAGTTTATATTTGATGTATGTAGTGATATTTTTAGAGTATTAGAACAAAGAGGCGGATATGTCAGGACCTGTACTTAATGTAAATTCAGTCAATCAGATAGATGCATCTGCATTCGTTGAGAAGGATACCAATACGCTGCAGAACGGCAAAATCCGTCTAGGGAATTCATTTTTCAGCGTGAAAGTTGATAACAGCAAGATCAATGCCGGTTATTTTAATAACCTCAATATGTCAAAAGAGACAAAATCTCATCTTCAGGATAAATTAACTGCAGACAAGATCGTGATTAGCGAAAAATTTAATATTGCAAAAGAAATCGGTAATAACGAAAAGATCAAGCAGGTGATTCTTCATGGCATGTCAGATGTAAAACAACCAGCAAAGATTGCCTCAGATGAAGTGGTTAATGTGAAAAAAGCCTTTAAGCCAACGACAATCGATACTTACAATTCATCCATTGGGATAGAAAAGGAAAATGTAAGTAAAGACCCCATCAATACGTTTAACAGTATTAGAAACGGCACTATTGATAAAGGCTTATCAGCGGATGATGTTATAGGTCATAAGGAAGATATCACCCTAGATATCCGCGCAGAGTGGAAACAGTATCTAAAAGATAATGCCGATAAGGTCGATATCTTCAAGAAAGTTGCAAGCTTTATTAACGAAGGAAGTCAGCCTAGCTCACACGGAGCAAAGACAACCGGCTGGGCAGAGCAGGTAAGAAAATACGGTATTGATGACACTTTAAAAGGTTTTATTCTCAAACAGATGGAACCTTCGGATCGAAAGAACTGTCTCATTAACGGTACCATTGATAAGTACATAAGTGTACTTAAGGAATGTGCCATTAAATCTAAGGAAGGTGCTCTAAACAAGCAGGAATATGAAGCAGTTTTAGATAAGCATTTTCCTAATCGACACGTGATGGAGAATAAGAATAAACATCACAATGAATACAGCGAAGCAAAAGGATTTGGAAATATAATAGCTAACGCCTTCTTCAGACAGACCGGTAAACTTGGAGTGCAGTTCTTCGAGTCAAAAGGAATTAAGGTTATATTCCAATGGTCTGACCACAATGGCCTGACCGCAGATAAAAAGGAAAACAAGGCAAGTCTGAACAACAAGTGGTGGTTGGACAATGGTTTCAATGATGTAAAAAATGTACAAAAATATGGAGCTATTACCTTCTCAGAAATGCCTCAGGTTGAACAAACGAAGCTTCACTAGGTGAAAAAGAAAAGAGAAGAAGAGACAGCTAATGAGGGATTTACTCTAGAGGGAGTTCAAAAGATCCTTTTGAAAAAGAATTTAAAAAGGAGGTGCTCTTTAAAGAGCTCCTCCTTTTTTTCATCCAAAGATTATCCTGTTAGTCAGAAATCTTCTTGATGATCAGAGTTGATAGTGGAGGCAGATCCAGTACGATTGAGTGATAGCAGCTCTGCCATGAAATATTTGAAGCTACCAGCTTGCTCTCACCGGTACCGTATGCACTTCCCCAGTACTGCTTATCATCAGAGTTGAAGATTACCTCGTAGGTACCTGGCTCAGGTACACCTAGGCGGTATGCAACATAAGGAACTGGAGTGAAGTTGGATACTGCAACAATGAAGTCCTTGCCATTGTTACGCTGCATAGCAAACACGCTGTGATCTGCATCGTTAACATCAAGCCACTTGAAGGAGGCAGGATCGTAGTCGGTTCTCCATAGACATGGCTCTGATCTGTACAGCTTATTCAGATCCTTAACCAGTTTCTGAATACCCTGATGCTTAGGATACTTCAGTAGCCACCAGTCTAACTGAGCATCATCATTCCACTCAGAACCCTGACCGATTTCTGAGCCCATGAAGTTCAGCTTCTTACCTGGGTGAGCATACATGTAGGTCAGATAAGCACGCATATTAGCGGCCTGCTGCCACTCATCACCAGGCATCTTATAAAGCAGAGAATGCTTTCCGTGAGTAACCTCATCATGAGAGATTGACAGGATGAAGTTCTCATTGAAGGCATAAATCATAGAGAAAGACATCTCACCGTGGTGATACTTACGGAAGAATGGATCAGTCTGCATGTACTCTAATGAGTCGTGCATCCAGCCCATGTTCCACTTGAAGCCGAAGCCTAAGCCGCCAGAGAATGTAGGACGTGAAACGCCGGTAAAGGCGGTTGATTCTTCAGCGATAGTGAAGGCATGAGGATACTTCTTGTAAACTTCCTCGTTGAACCACTTCAGGAAGCTTACAGCCTCATAGTTGATGTTACCGCCATCAACGTTAGGGATCCACTCACCGTCTTTTCTTGAGTAATCCCAGTAAAGCATTGAAGCTACAGCATCAACACGCAGACCGTCAATGTGATATAAATCCAGCCATACTAAAGCAGAAGCAATAAGGAATCTGCGAACAGTCTCTCGACCGAAGTCATAAATCAGAGAATTCCAGTCAGGATGCCATCCACGACGAGGATCTTCGTATTCGTAAACACAGGTACCGTCAAACTTGGCAAGACCAAAGGCATCGGTTGGGAAGTGAGCTGGAACCCAGTCTAAAATCACACCGATTCCGTTCTGGTGGAATGTATCCACAAAGAACTTGAAGTCATCAATACTGCCGAATCTTGAGGTAGGAGCAAACAGACCAGTTGGCTGATAGCCCCATGAGCCTGAGAATGGATGCTCCATGATTGGCATTAGCTCGATGTGGGTATAGCCCATTTCCTTAACATAATCTAATAGGTCTTTTGCAAGCTCACGATATGTTAAAGGCTGACCGTTCTCATCCTTCTTCCATGAACCCAGATGAAGCTCATAGATAGAGATAGGCTGCTCAAGCTTGTTGTTAAGCTGAGACTTCTTCCACTCCTGATCATGCCAGGTATAGGAGTGCTGATCAGAAATAATTGAAGCAAATGAAGGATACTGCTCATGATAGAAACCAACAGGGTCTGCCTTATGAGGAAGACGGTTGCCGAACGGATCCTTAATCTCGTACTTATAGCGTAGACCAGCGCCTAAACCAGGAACAAACAGAACCCAGTGACCTAAAAGGCTCTTGGCCATTGGCAGACGACGGCCATCCCAGAAGTTGAAATCACCGATAACACTGACTGCTGTTGCAGATGGAGCATACACAGCAAACTTGGTACCCTTGATCTTTACACCGTCAACATCCAGTTCAATCAGCTGAGCACCTAAGGTTCTGTAGATATTCTCAGGATCTTCATTCATGGTGTTCAGACCAAAGAAAGCCTCGTCTCTGAACTGGTAAGGATCAATAATGTCCACGGTAGCATCTTTGTAGGTTACCTTGAACATATAGTGAAAAGGTTTCTCGGTTGAAATCTTTTCTTCAAACAGACCATCAGGGTGAACCATAGTCAGAGTGCAGATGAAATCTTTTCCATCAATAGAATAGACTTCAACGCTCTGAGCACTTGGAAGCCAGGCTCTTAAAATATAAGAGCTCCCCTCTAGCTTCTGAAGACCAAGTGTTTCGAAAGGATTGCCAATCTTTGCGTTATTTAAATCATCAATCAGCATTATGCTGTCTCCTCAAAATACATATTTTTTTTATTTATTTCTGGCGTCAGTCATTTCCTTAGTCATTGACTTTACGTGATCCTGATCAAATATGAATTCAAGATCCGCAGTTAACTTTCTGCGCCAGTTTGGATACTCAGTATTCGTTCCAGGAATATTAACCGGCTTTTCAACTCCAATCCAGTCTTCAATCTGGGTACTGAATAAAGAGCAGGAACCGTTACACATGTGAATCTGCAGTGCTTTTGCAAAATCAAGAGTCATCTGAACGTCTTTAGCGTCTCTTGGAAAATCAGCACTGACACTGCCAAGTCCATGCATACTGTCGAGAATACGCTGTTTTTGAATCGCTCTTATTTCTGAAAGATTTACAGCTTCCTCCTCGGTGTAAATGCCAAGTTCCTTACCTAAGGACAGATCTAAGCAGCTCCACCATCCTACCAGAGTCGGCATGTCATGAGTTGTAAGTGCAGACATGGCCTGAGCCTGATAATCACGTGGCGCAATATAGCCGCCATCCTCAGCGCGCTCATCAAAAAAGATCTTATAGGAGAAAGCTCCAACCTTCTTCAATGCACGGGTTAATTCCACAGGAATCGTTCCTAAATCCTCTGCAATAACCAAACATTTATTGCGGTGTGACTCAAGAGAAATGATTCCGAGTAAATCATGCATACTATAATGAACGTATGCACCTTCGCAAGCAGGAGATCCTAACTTTGTGATCCAAAGTCTAAATAATCCTGCAGCATGATCGATTCTGATAGCTCCACATGATTTCATGTTGGACTGATACATTTTTATCATTGGTCTGTATGCTGCCTTTCTTAAGGCGTTCGGAGTCATAGGTGATAAGCCCCAGCTCTGGCCCAGTGGCCCTAAAGGATCAGGAGGTGCACCGATTGAGCCGGTAGGAGAGAATACATTATCTACATCAGACCAGACATCGCAGCTCTGTTTAGCCACACCAACAGCTAAGTCACGATATGTACCAATCATCATGCCAGCATCCTTGGCACATCTGTAGGCATCCTCAAGCTGTTCAGAAGCGAGGAACTGAAGATAACAGTAGAACAGGATATCCCTATAATGGTCCTTTCGCCACTGTTCGACAAAAGGAGAATTTACGTTCTGATATTCCTTTTCAAAGACTTCCCATGAATATGCATTAACTCCCATATCATAGTAGTGAGCCTGAAGTGCATCGTAGGTAGCCATGTTTAAAAGCTGCTCACCGCCCTGCTCCATAAAGCGAAGGAACTTGTTGCCACGAGCAGAACGTTTATCGTCAACCTTTACATTGTCAAAGATAAGACGCAGAACTTCTATCTTAGCCTCGATTACACCACGGTAATCAACATATTCCTTATCACGAAGAACATGCAGACGCTGCTGGAACTTCTCTGAGTGAATCAGATCCTGAGCTGGTTTGCAGTTTAATAACTCAGGTACTGAGGTAACACTAATATAAATAACATTAATAAAGTTTCTTGAGGATGGAGAGTATGGACTTACTGCAGACTCATCTGGGACAGCAGGATAGCCTGCGTGCATAGGATTAAGACCGACGAACTGACCGCCACATCTGTGAACACCTAATAGCAGCTGCTTTAAGTCCTCAAAATCGCCGATACCCCAGTTATTCTTTGATCTTACAGTATAAAGCTGTGAGCTTACGCCCCATACTTTTTTGCCCTCAAGGATTTCTTTTGGAGTGTATACCTTTGATGGACAGACAATTAAAGACATGCAGATGGATTTTAGAGTCTTTTTCTTGGATGTTACGGTAACAGTGCAGTTGTGATAACCGAATGGAAGAGCGCTTATCAGTTTATAGCGGCGGATATCATATACAGTACCCTGAACCTCTTTGTAATCGGCGATCTCAACCTGCTCAAGCGGAATAGAACGCTCGATCTTGCGTCCATCCTCCAGGCCAAGGACTACAGTTAGAACTGCTGATTCATCTTCCCCTAAAGCTTCAGGAGTTCTGATCAGGAACTGATGATTCTCATCATCTGTAAGCACGGTTACAGGATCAAGAACATTAGAAAACTCTTCAAGCTCCTCTTTATCGAGAACCTTTTTAAGAGCACGTTCATCATTTACAGGGTAGCCCAATATTTCGAGTAGAGATTTTCTACTTTCTTCAGAAATATAAACAAGCTTGTTAGTTGCATCCAGATAGGTGCGAGCTATCCCCTTTTCATCTGCTAGTAATTGAATGTCAATCATGGTTTTACCATTTTTATTTATAGTTGGTTTAATTTAAAGCAAATTTGACTCCGGTACAGGATGGTGAATTACTGCCGGTTTAAGATCAGAAAAAGCAGACCTGTACCTTTATAAATATAGATTAAACCTGAGATCTTTAATAAGAGTTATATTTATAAATATTGATCCTAGGATTTAATCCATGAGTATGATACCTATTAAGAGGTAAAAATGCTTGCACAATATGGGAATTGCACTGTTTTTTTATTCAGAAATTTGAGCTGTGCTCAAAATCTGCACATAAGTTGTGATCTGTTTCAAATTATGCATTGACGGTTAATATTGTGTGTTTTTTGTTAAAAAACCACTAATAATTAAAGAGATAGAAAAATATGACACACTGCACTATTTTATTTTGAAGTAGGTCACATTTATATAATTAACTTAAAAATTAAGAAAAAAATTTTCAGAGACAAAATAACGTTTTTCTTACTGTATTTTAACAAAAAAATCAGTATGTTATATTAAGCAGAATAATTTTTAAGCTTATCTTAAGGAATTTTTTTGAACTAATACCAAAAATAGATTTGAAAATTTTAAACAATGTTCTACACTATACCTGCTTTAGATGATAAAGCTACTTTTATAAAAGTGTATAGTTAAAAAGAGCTAATCTTGACAATCGTCAGAAATATAGTATCTTTTTAATGTTTTTATTTTTTTGTCAATTGTTAACTACGGGTAACTTTTAATATGACTATTAAAGTTGGTATTAACGGCTTTGGCCGTATCGGTCGTTTCGTATTCCGCGCATCAATCCTACGTCCAGAGTTAGGTATTCAGGTTGTTGGTATCAATGACCTATGCCCACCAGATTACATGGCATACATGTTAAAGTATGACACCATGCACGGCATTTTCAACGGCACCATCGATGTTGTTGACGGTAACTTAGTTGTAAACGGCAACACCATCCGTGTTACTGCAGAGCGTGATCCAGCAAATCTAAAGTGGGGTGACGTTGGTGCAGAGTACGTTGTTGAGTCAACTGGCCTATTCTTAACTGATGAGAAGGCACGTGCTCACATCCAGGCTGGTGCAAAGCGTGTTGTTATGTCAGCTCCTTCAAAGGATTCAACCCCAATGTTCGTTATGGGTGTTAACAATGACACTTATGCTGGTCAGGACATCGTTTCAAATGCATCATGCACCACTAACTGTTTAGCTCCTTTAGCTAAGGTTATCAACGATGAGTTCGGCTTAGAGAACGGCTTAATGACAACTGTTCACTCAACAACTGCTACTCAGAAGACTGTTGACGGTCCTTCAATGAAGGATTGGCGCGGTGGTCGTGCAGCTGCTGGTAACATCATTCCTTCATCAACTGGTGCTGCTAAGGCTGTTGGTAAGGTAATTCCATCATTAAACGGCAAGTTAACCGGTATGTCAGTTCGTGTTCCAACTCTTGACGTTTCAATGGTTGACTTAACCTGTACCTTAAAGAAGGGTGCTTCTTATGAGGACATCTGTGCTGCTGTTAAGGCTGCTTCAGAGGGTTCATTAAAGGGTATTCTAGGTTACACTGCTGATGCTGTTGTATCATCAGACTTCCTAGGTGACACCCGTACTTCTATCTTCGACGAGAAGGCTGGTATCGCTTTAACCGACAACTTCGTTAAGTTAGTTGCTTGGTACGACAACGAGATCGGTTACTCAAACAAGGTTCTTGAGTTAATCAAGTCAATGGAAGAGTCAGGCAAGTAATTTTAGCTTGAACTTCTAATATGACCCTCGTTTCGGCGGGGGTTATTTATTTCCAGGCAACGATGTAATCCACGTACAATCATTCGCTACTCTCCGAAAAATAGTCTAACTAAACAACAATTCACCTTCTCCTGTAAAACTTTTCCACTGTTTTATTAGCGTTTTTTCATTACAAAAGCATTCAAATGTTATTCAGAAGAATCTTCTTCTCCTTTACTATAAGAGTATTAAGCCAGAATTTTCATTTTTCCTGATACTGTACGAATTGGAGTATTCCTATCACAGAATTTTGCAGATCAGAAAATCGTATCGGAGCATTATCAGATTCTTAAAGATATTAAAACGTTAGACAGAAAAAAAGCTCTTTTGAAAGAGCTTAAAATGTATAGACGATCATCCTCTATTGACTGAATAGTACAAACTAGAGAGCCGAGCCGGATCTCATAAAGGCTGTACAGCCTTATATGGCTGTACAGAATTCGTTTTGTTAACTTGCAATTTTACCTTCAGTCCTTTCATGTCCCAGAGGATTGTTTGAGACTTCAACCAGAGGTTTCTGATTATTCTGATTAGCAATTTCACCGGCAACAGGAGGATTAACCTGAGTCATTGTGAAATTATTAACTTTAGTAATCATATTACCTAATACGCCTTCTACAGAAAGGCTGTTCGTCTCAAATGGATCACTTAAGACCTTGCCATTCTTATCTACTGTAGGCTCGACATTTTTAATTCTAGGCAGCTCATTAGTATTGAACTTAGCTGTATATGCTCGTCTATCAAGTAGATATACCACGTTTCCTGTAAAGTCTGAAAGCTGAGAGATAAGCTGATTTATCAGCTGCTCATGAGGCTTAAGTTCCTCAGGAATAGTCTTTTTCTCCATAATTGACTGGATCTGCTGTAGACTGATTCCGACTTCTTTTGCCTCTTTAACTCTGTTTTTGAGCTTGGTTATGTTCTCAACATAATTATGTTGATCCAGCTCCAGCTCATTTACGTAATTCTTATTTATGTAATTTTCAACGAATTTTTCAGTATAGCTGAAATTACCGTCAAAGGCGTCCTTGAGAATCTTGAATGGAAGCTTTACTCTTACCTCAGAATTTGGATCCTTAAGTGTTTCTCTTAAAGTATCAATCTTATCTACACATTCATCGTAATCTGCGTTCTTATCAAAACAGTAATCAATAAGTCCATCAAAGAGCTCACCTTCATATCCATCCTCAATTTCACTCTGAGTATTCTTATAAGGGGAAAGCTGTTCCTTACCAATTGTTAACTCGTAGAGTTTTTTGGTTTCCTTTAATAGCCTATTGGTATTCTCCGCAAATGCCTGCATTCTGTTTAGTCCGTTGGCAATACCTTCAAGTTCTGAGGAGAAGGTAATACCAAGCTTTCTAAGTTCAACAATAATTGCTGATAATCGATAGCCGGCATCATCTGTAGAATGACCTTTCTGCATAATCGATTCAACAATGGCAGTCATTTTTGCCTTCTGCTCCGCATTAGGCTTATTTGGAATCATTAAGAGCATGGTATCAGTGAATTTCTGGCTATCGCGCTGCATAGTATAGGACAGCAGATCTTTAAACTGAGCCTGTGATTCCTTAGAGATTTTTATAACATTACCAAAGTCAATGAAAGTAATAGTATCATCAGCACCATCGTGAGTGATCATAAGGTTACCACCATGAATATCATTATGAATAACACCGGTGTTGAAGATAACCTCTTTAAGCCACTTTCCGGTTGCCTCTTTTACAAGACTGTTTAAATCAAAGATTTGCTGTATATATGTAGGCAAATTTCTTCGTGCAAGTATGATGTCTCTAATATGAACATCTTCTCGGATAACAGGATTGCCGTTCTTATCAACTTCCCAGGTTCCAGTCTCGCTGTTAATCTTAAAGATATTCTTAAACTCATTGTTAATATCGTTTTCAAGATCGGTATAAACCTTATCGACAGTGTCTCCATTAATTACCTGAGTTACAATAATCTCATTCGTTACCGGGATAAGATTGTCTCTTGACAATGAACTTACATGAGGAGCAATGTCCTTATCTTTTGATTCTTTATTATGCTGAACCTCAAAGACATCGTAGCACTCATCAATGTTTTTGGCTTCATTTTCAAAATCAAACTCTCTCATGATGCTTTGAAGCTGGTTATTCCAGGACTCAGACATACCAGGAACCTGTTTAGCAATCTCATTAAAGATCTTGGCCTCATTTTCAGCACGCTGCTGGACACCTGGGCGCTTAACCTTGACAACACAGTCTCGAGTTCTCTCATACCAGCCGGACTCCGGTAATCTTGTTTTAGTTTTAACTTTACATTTAAAGGTTTCAGCAACAGAAGCAGACCCCAGTGATTCCTTCACGGTAACATAAACATGCTTATTTCTGTTCTGAGATATATATGATTCTACAGTTTGGCTTACATATTGGTCGTCAATGTGCTTAAGATTACTCTTCAGCTCATCAAATACATCGCCATAGCTCTTATCTGCCAGATCCTTGCTCATACCCTGAAGCATCTTCTGCATCAAAGGTCCACAGCCTTTGAGGATGGAACTGAATAGACGCTTGTTTGGAGCAATGGCCAATTCATTCTTATCAGGATCCGAAGGTTCACTCATAAATGCTTCGCCCATGATCTTTATAATATCTTCCTTAGGAAGCATTATAAAATAGTTCTTGAGAACCAGAAGATTAAAGGCTGTTTTTCCTGGCTGGCCCTTACCTGTCTTTGCATCCTCCAGAATCTGATCAAGATTCTTATTGGCAAGACTGTTTTTGATCTCTTCCACAGACATCTTATCGTAGGAACTCTCAATCTTTAACTCGCCTTCGAGTTTAAAGATTTCGTTAATAAAACTCTGGAAATTCTGAGCAGCCTTCTCTACTAAAGAAGAATTAGCAGTTGCCTTGGCAAAAGTATCAATAATCTTTGCATAGATCTCTTTATCTCTATCCAAGACTTTTGATTGATTAGAAAAATAAAAATTAAGAGTTTCAAAATCATCTACAGAAAGATTGTTTATATTGATTTTTTTGTTATAACTATCATTTTCCTGCCAGATATTATGAAGTCCTTTCAGGATCTCTTTAAGCATTGCGTGAATATCATCGACCAGAGGCTGAAGCTTTGGTGATAAGGCTTTTTTCAGAGCCTCTTTATCTTCAACTGCATAAACTAAAGCTTTGAAGGTCTTGCCATTGTACATAGACTCATATAGTCTAAGTATCTGATAGGCTTTGCTTCCTGTACCAGGAACTTCCATGATTACATTTAACATGTCACGAATAGCTGAGTCTTCAACTTTGATAGCCTCTGCTAAATGAGGATCCTTCTTGATTTCCTCTTCATTGATTTCATTGATTTCGTTTATATTTACTTCGTCAACCTTGTCCTGTGCATCAACGTTGACGTTGTTGACTTCTACATTTACATTATTCTGTTCAGGTTCGTTCTGAACATTATTGACATTGACCGCCTGGTTTTGAACAGGATTTGGAACCTCGTTCTGAACAGGAGGTTCAGGATTTTGCACAGGTGGCTGTTGAGCTCTTACAAGCTGAGTCGTTACATAATCCTTGATCCTCTTGATGGTTCCCTTCAGATTTTCAGGATTAGACTCTAACTGTAAGAATTTTTTCAGATTTGCAGTTGGAACTCTGGCGGCATGGCCTCCATCCATTTCAGTTCCGGTTATTGTTTTAGCTTCGGCTGCTAGTTTATCAAATATGGATAACAGCTGATCAGGGGTAAATTTTGGTTTGATGGTAACAGTTTTATCGCCCTGAACCTCTTCGTAGTCGCCAAGCTGGATATATTCAACACCAAAGGAAACAAATACATCAAAATTTTCTAATAGCAAAGTCTTAAAAGCTGCAAAGTCAAAATTATCCGCATTACCCAGGTCAAAAAGCTTATTTGCAAAAGATGTAAGAGTTTTATTATCGTTGAATTCAGGAAGCTCATATTCTTCTTCAACTTCTGCATTAGGGTCCTCAACTTCATATTCAACTTTTGCGTTATTGTTGACATTCTGCTGTGGCTGAGGGTTATTGTTAACATTAACGTTATTGTTTCCCTGCTGTGGCTGCTGAAGGTTATTCTCAACAATTACGTTGTAATTTTCCTGCTGTGGCTGAGGGTTGTTATCAACAATTACGTTGTTGTTTACCTGCTGTGGTTCTTCATGCTGTACGTGTCCTGGTACAAGGAAATTTGCCATCTCCTGCATAGTGTCCACAGCTCTGCCGACTAAAGAATTCAGCTCTGCTATTGACAGATCATTAGCCCTCAGACGAATTGTTGCTAAATTTACAATTACTTCAGTAGATAAACGTTCTATATTCTCAGGTAGATTTTCGTTATCTTTTTTCAAAATTTCCAATGCCAGTGAACGCAAATGATTTGGCTGAGTTCCATTAAGCTCATCCTGAGAGAGTAAATCTTTTTTTAAATCCGCAAGATTTTTAAGCAGATAGTTACGACCAATACTGATGTTGTTTTCATCTCTTGCATCCGGCATTACATCCATGAATTCAACCAGATTACGATCGATAGTATTCAGATACTCCTGAGGGGAAACATTATAATTAAGTGGAATTTCATAACCATCAATGTTAATGCTACCTGACAGAATAGAAATGTTATTTTCATTTCTTGTAATTTTTAATGTCAGATGGTCATGATTATTGGTTGTGAATAAATTTACAGAAAGCTGATGCTCCTGAGCACCAGGATTCTCAGCCTGCATTCTGATAAGCTCGTTGACCTTCTTATAGAATTCACCCAGTATTTTAGGCTGCTTTTTAAAGAATCTAAGACCTTCTTCATTTAATTCAGGCATATCGGTAATTTTTACACCAGAAAGGTAGGACACAATTTTAAATACCTTTGAAGCGGTCCTATTGTGATCCTTTGGCAGACCTTTCAGCACATTCTGCTGTACCTTCAGATTTGGATTGTCATCAGGATTCTGACCACTGGCAAGGGAGATATAATCTTTTATTTGCTGACGGGTAAGAGGGGTAAAACGACGGTTGTACATATCCTTTTTTTGTTGCATGGTACTATGTACATCCTCAGTAAGCCCCAGTTCTTTTTTAATTTCGTTTATCACGTCCTGATTATAATTAGCATTCTCAAGAGCTTTGATAAAACTCTCTTTAATTCTTACAACATTATCAGGTGAGATTTTAGTATTATTCAGTCCGGTAAAGTGAACATGATGGTTTACCTTGGTCAGTTTGTAACCGTTACGACCATCACGCACTACATCAACCTGACCTGCATTTTTACTGCCGTTAGAAACATCTATAAACTGCTGTAGGGATAAATTTAAATCGGACATGAGACACACTCCCCCAAACTTCTGCTGCTATCAGAGCAAGCATGATAAATTAACGAATTCGATTCAAAGTAAAAAATGATCTTTCTGTATCTACAGATTGTAGTGCAAAAATCTAAAAGATTTTGGTTAATATCTTCAAAACAAGATCCGTTACACAATTTATTTACGGTAGTTTTAGAAATTGGAAAAATTATCAATAAATTAGCTTATAACCTCCAACTATAACAAAACTCAGTTCAGTTTCATTAAAAATAAATATTTTAAAATCAATAAATTAACAGTGAATCGTAGCTCTATATGACATCTAGTCCGTGGCATACTATATTTTTTCGTTCCTGGTCTAAATACGCAGCTTAATATCTGTACAAAAAAATGGTATGAAGAGGCATTAACAAAAGGGATCCATGAAATTTGCAGTTCAATTTTGAGATCTGAAAAATGGCCAAAAGGATGCTCTGTATCTCATGATCCTCCTTGTAAATTTACTTAACTATCACTTTGATATCTATACTTTACGTAGCTTATTTTTTTTATTCATATTAAATGAGGGATACATGCATGGTTGGTTAAGCATTTTTAGGCATCCTTGGAGTTTTAGATACAACCTCAATTATATGTCTAATGCTTTTACCTCTCATGCGGTTAGTAA
>NZ_CACVSS010000012.1:0-40864 GCF_902756765.1 uncultured Succinivibrio sp.
TGAATACACCTAGAAGCGTGGTCTAGAAGAGAAATTATTTACGCTGGAAGATTATTTCCTGATACCTGAAGGTATCAGGAGATACAGAGTTCTATTTTTAAAGAAACATCTTCTCCCCAGCATTTGGCTGATTAGATGTCTTCAAGATATTCCTTATATTCCTCGTTTCTTCCTGCCAATACCTGGTTCCATGCATATCTGGCAGAGCCGCAGAGCTGAAGTAATCTTCTCTGCTGTGCGCCATTAGGTCTTAACCTATATTTGTATGCCTGTTTCCAGTTGATATTCATTTACTATGAAAGGACTCTAACAAGATTATTAACAATTGAAGATGATAGTATAAGAAAAAAAACAGAATTTTTGCACGATTAACAATGTTTATTAATGTAATTTCAATATGTTAAAGTAAAATGCAGAAAACAGCTTTTAAGGCTCGCTTCTTCCCCGCACTAAAAGTACGGGGTTTTCGCGAGCCTGAATTTGATAAAAATAGCTAAAGTGATGTATTACTTTTTAAGATTGGATACAATCACTGTTGAACGAGGAGGAATAGTCATATTCTTACCTGCAATCAGCTCCTTGATGAACTTCTCCTCAAATTCCTTAGAGGTTCTGGTTGCACCGTAGCTGTAGACGGCAAGCTTTTCTCTTCCCAGCATCTCGTAAAGACCTTCAAGACCTTCTGCATGGTCGTAACGGCGAACGTTTCTTCCTGACAGAGGGATCAGCAGATCTTCACCTGAATCCTCTGCATTGTCGCTGCCACAGTCTTCAGGCATATACATTGAAGCCAGGAGCGGGAACAGAATAGAGCCCTGTTCAAACTTAACCTGCTGACGAGAGGCGTTTACAAGTACGATACTGAATCTGTCCCTGTAAAGACGCATATAGGCAAAATAAGCACCACCGGCACTGATGAAGATCATGGTGCCGCGAGAGAAGGCTGGATTTGATCTGCGCAGGGCGGTAAGTTCGGTAATCACAGTCTGGGTTTCAGCTGAGTTTACACTTGCATGATGATCCTTTAAGGCCTTGAATGGAATCATGGAACGAGGTCCGACCTCATACTTTGCAATCACATCGCCAAGCTCATCACCCTGATAGATGCAAGGAATTCCTCGCCAGGTTACAAGACATGCCAGGGCAGCCTGATATAAGTGCTTATCGCCGCCGATAATATCGTAGAAACGAGGCAGACTGTTGTTATCCAGCTGGTTTACAAGACATAGCTTTAACTGCTGAGAAACACCGACGGCGAATTCCTCACAGGTTCTTCTTAAGTCTTCACCTGTGTAAGGGGTAGGATCACCGTTTAAGTTGATACCACCGAAAAAGGAACGGATTGGACTGATAAAGCCGGTGTAGTTGATGGTACCGTCAACATTACCCTCAGAGCATAGGGCGTATCTAGGATCGGTTCCGAAGTGACCGAGCATCAGGCAGTCAAGATGAGACTCTCTGGCGCTGTTACAGATTGCTGACAGTCTCTCGACATTGTTGCGGGCATTGCCGTTGTCACCGATCTGGTTGGCATCGTCAATAACCCAGCCGTCAATACCGTATGGAGCGCGGGTCCATTTCTTTACAATGGAATTCTCTCCCTCGTAGATAAGGTGGCGAGTCAGATAACTTGAGTAATCAAGCTTAGGATAGTTGGCTTTGTCGTCAGAAACGTAAGCGTCGCCTTCGGAGTTGAAGGTATATATTTCACGGTAAGGGGAGTCTTTATGACGGAGAGCTCCTTTTCCTGTTTTCTCCTGACGATCAAACCAAGGATTGGAATCACCGGTGTGATTGAAGGTACCGTGAAGCAGGATCTTCATCTCATAGCCTAAAGCCACGGTTCTTAATCTCTTGAGAGCTCCATTTCCTCCGAAGTGAGTATCAACAACATCATAATCCTCAGTATCATATTTATGTACTGAAGGGGCTTTGAAAATAGGGGTCAGGTAAATTGTGTCACAGCCAAGTCCTCTGATGTAAGGAAGCATGGTGGCAACACCGTCAAGATCACCACCGCAGTGAGTTTCATCAAGGTTTACAAACTCAAAATCCTTTAATCTTACAGGAGAATCTGCATTTACTTTGGTTCCATCAACAGTGAAATTTCCGGAAGAGGCTGCAAATTTATCAGGGTAGATCTGATAGATTACGCTGTCCATTGCCCACTGAGGGTGGGTGTTGAACAGTTCAATCACATAACAGTGCTGTCTTAAAGGCGGTTCTCTGGACATGCCTAAGGAACTGTACCACACTACGTCCACCGGAACACCGTCTTTATCAGATAGCATAATCTTAAAGTAATAGGTTATAAGGTTATGGCTCTTATCTGCATTAAGCGGAGCTACAAATCTATGGATTCCTGAATAGGAACCGGAATAGGTCATTGGATTTTTTACGTCTTCATTCTGGGAAAAGCTTACAATCCAGATTTTTAGTCTGCTATGGTTTACACCTCTTACAAACAGTTCTGCATTGGATGCATCCACTCCAGGTGCTGTACAGGTGTGAAAACACTGGAATGGAAGAGAGGCTCTCTGAGAACTTGTGTTCTGACGCATGTGATACTTCCTTATGTAAATACTTTTTTAAAGCATTGCTAAAGCATGACAAACTGTTATATACATCTGCTCTACGCCCTTGATGTCAACTCTTTCCTGTGGACTGTGAGGATTTAAAATAGTTGGTCCAACAGAAATCAGCTGCAGATTCTTGTTTAGAAGGGCAAACTGTGCGCATTCAACGCCTGCGTGCATTGCTGTGATCTTGAATTCACTGCCGCTAACCTCCTTGTAGCATTTATTTAATACTTCAATAAGACGGTTATGACTTGGTGATGACCAGCAGTGATGAAGATTCTTTGTTTCAACTTCAACATTATCCAGAAGGTAACAGCAGGAACGAACATCCTCAACAATCTGTGCAAGACCTGCATCCTCAAGAGAGCGAGGCATCATTTCAATTACAATCTCATTATCGAAGGTTTTTACCATTGAAAGATTGATGGAGGTCTCAACAACAGGAGCAAATTCCTTTGACATACGAATAATTCCACTAGGAAGAGCTCTTAAAAGATGAATCAGATCCTGAGTCTGAGCATAACCTAAAGCCTTTAAAACTTCAGCTTCGGTGATCTCAATCTTCATGTCAGGATCGGTCTTTGAATATAAAGACTTCTGGTTCTCAAAGATTCTTAAAAGACTCTTTTTTATCTCTTCGGTTTCGTCCTGTGGAACTGCAATAGTTACACTTGCCTTTGCCGGAATCGAATTTCTTACGGTTCCGCCAGTGAAATCCTGTATGAAAAGATCATATTCGTCACTCAGATCGTCAATGATGGTGGCCATAACCTTGATGGCATTAGCATTACCAACATGGATATCTGCACCTGAATGACCTCCGCTCAGATTGGATAATCTGATAGTAAGCGCGCTAGTTGCCTCAGGAATAATTTTTGAGATATTGAATCTGATATCAATATCCTGAGAACCTGCGCAGTTCACATATAGGAAACCATTCTCCTCAGAATCAAGATTGATGAGATAGGTTCAAACATGGATAGAGCCATAGCAATAGCAATACCGTTGTCGGCTCCTAGAGTGGTATTTTTAGCTTTTACGAATTCACCGTCTACATAGCTTTCAATAGGATCCTTCAGAAAGTCAAATTCGTATCCTTCAGCTGCAACCGGAACCATGTCCATATGGCCCTGCAGAATAACGGTAGGAGCGTCTTTCTTGTCTTCACTGGCAGGTACATCAATGATGACGTTGCCTACTTCATCGGTTTCAACTTTAAATCCATTCTTATTGGCAAAATCAACTATGTATTTTGCTACATTCTGTTCATGAGAAGATGGACGAGGAATCTTGTTTAATTCTGAAAAATGTTTCCAAACTGATTTTGGTTCTAAGTCTGTTATTAATGTACTCACTTTATTTCCTCAAATTTTACGTAATCGCACGCATTATAACACATGGAGCGGCTTATGATGGTGCATTGAGAAGGAGAACAATAGACTCTGGTTCTGTTTTTTCAAACATCACGTTTGTTTTCAGTTAGTTAGAGGTACCGGACAGCCAATAATACAAATATTCTGAAAGTCCTTTTGTGTTTCCCTTGTTCTGAAAAAAAATACCTGCAATCCATTTCAGTTTTGCAGGTATTGTAAAGGTTTGTTTTACCTTTGCTGTGTTAATCTAACGTCATTCTCCAATAACGCTGTTTAATCAGAACTCATACTACTTTCTGACTCATCGTCACTGTCAACCTCATCTACATCACTATGGATACTTGCATTATCTTCCTCCTGATTCTGCTCTTCAATCTGTACAGCTCCAGGAAGTTCAGATCTGAAGGCTTTAGTCATTGGCACTATCAGATCATGGACTGCATTGACAATGTCATCATTATTCGAATTACGCTGCAATGCATTTAATCTGTTAACGGCATCCTCTGCTCTAGCACGAGCATCAGGATCCATTAGTTCAAGTGCCCGATTTATTAGACCACGCGATTTCTCACTTAGTGGAATTAACATTTTTACTGCATCGATATTGCGAGCCATCCATGTTTTTATTCCTTCACATGATCCTGAGGTAAATGAAGACTGTGCCAGTAAGGATTCTGTCTTTTCCATCAGTGTTGTCAGTGAGGTATTGACTATAGCGCCATTTTCCTTAATGTTTTCGGTTACAGTTAAGGAGAGGTCAAAACTTACTCCAAGTCCTACGCCTAAAGGCTCTTCACTGATTCCAAATTTAGTGGTATCAGTTGCTGTTAACGTTACAGTTTCCAACTCACCGTCAACATATGACAATTTCAAGGATCTAGTTTTATCATTGGTATAGGCAATATCGCCACCTTTTACATAATCCTTAAGATCCCCTGGCTTTAATTGTTTATCCAGTTTAGGATCCATTGCTGCTTTGGTTATAACTCCCAGAACAGCCTGATATGTAAGGCTTTCCTCACTATTGATAAAATTTAAAACTTCTTCCATGTTTGCTGCATTGTTCATGAACTTCATTACAGCTGCTTTAGCTGATTCTTTGACACCTGCAACAATCATTGATCTTATGACGTTTTCTCCTACGTCTTTAACTGCGGTTTTTCCTGCCTCTAAGCCGCCTTTCAAAACTTCATGGTTAGTCTCAATTTTCTTGTGATCTGAATTAATCTTGTATAAAGCATTAATAAGTGTATTGAATGCCATATTCTGAGTTAAGACTACCTCATGATTTGTCTTGGTAACATTCTCCCATGGGCGAGGATCGTCTTCGTTAGCAGGTTTCTCTGATGAGAACTTATAACTGACTTTATACTCAAGACCGATCTCTTTTCTTACCTGGTCAATAGCACCATCCGCAACCCCCTTGGCTATACTACCTACTACGGTATTAGTAGCATCTTTCATACCGTCAGTAAGTCCCTTTGCCTCTTCTTTAAATGCAG
This sequence comes from uncultured Succinivibrio sp., assembly GCF_902756765.1. Taxonomy (NCBI): domain Bacteria; kingdom Pseudomonadati; phylum Pseudomonadota; class Gammaproteobacteria; order Aeromonadales; family Succinivibrionaceae; genus Succinivibrio; species uncultured Succinivibrio sp. The sequence continues at coordinate 5,455 of NZ_CACVSS010000012.1, forward strand.
ATAATTCTACCGAGGCACTAAAGTTCTTACGGACCTTAGCTGGTTTTGCAAGGCCGGAGCCTTCCATGAAGTACTCTCTGTAAATATCTACAGGGATCTTTATTTCAGGGTTAGAGAATCGGGCTAGCAGTTTGTCGGCAAGCTCTCTACTAATTACTTCATCACGAGCTTTAATTTCAGTAGCGATCATCAGGTTTCTAATATTATTGGCAAATGCCTGCCATAACAGATCATTGGTAGGAGGATTCTCTTTTGCTTCCCTGATAAGCTCAGTATACTGCTGTTCCAGATCGCCCTGAGGTAGAACAGAAGGCTGTCCTGATACAGGATTATTTCTCTTCATCTGTTCTACTGCCTCTGTATTAGGCATATTTTTCAGCAAGTTTACTACAGGAGCATAGAACTGGGATTTCACTCTAAAATCTCTTTCAAGGCTTCCTGAAAGACTTGCTTTTGCCGTTAACATCTTGTCAAAGAAATCCATGCCGGCGCTTGCATCTGCTGAGCCCTTGATTGTCCATCCTGATTGCTCAGATAGGATAATTGCATTAGATTTCTTTGCAAGAATTCCATCAACCTGATCAATATAACCCTGGGTTTTTATAGCATTAAAGTACTGGGCATTGGAGTGGAGGGTATCTCCTTTGTGTCTTCCAATCCATCCGCCTAATTGTCCGAGCTTTCCACCAATATACTTTACTCCGCTCCACAAAAATGCTCCAAATTGGCGTGTGGTAGCAAATTTATTGCGATTTGCATCAGCAATAAGATCATCCAGTGAAGCATAGGTGCGGGTTGAAAATGAAGACACCTGTCCACCTAATCCTGCCTGAACCTTTCCACCTGTAAAGGTTTTTTCTTCATCACCGGCTTTTACAAGAAGCTTTCCTTCAAGGCCGCCAGCTAATCTGAAGGTTACTGTTACTGGATTTCCTTTTCCCATGCCTTTTACATCGGCTGTTACAGTGAATCTTGCACTGGCTTTAACGCCTGCAGTTACTGTTTCAGGGAAGCCTAGTCCAACCAGGACACCGGCTGCAACTGTAAACTCAACTTTTCTTGAACCGCCAGAGTCAACAGCTGGGCCTAAAATTTCATGAATTCTTGTGTAATCGTCACTTCTCTGCTGATACCTTCTGATCTGATCATTTGTACGATGGCTTATTTCCAGTGTGTCATTAATAGTATTTCTCAGATTGAATTTTTGTGGTATTGCAACAGGTTCCTGTCTCACATTTTCATGTCCCACATTTTCATTAGTTATAATGTTATTGAACTGTTGCAGTAATCTTGCAACATCGTCTTCAAGACTATTGACATTAACAATCTCATTCTTGGTAACTTTGTGGTTAATACCAAAAGTGAATAGATTCTGAATACCTCTAAAAGTTCTTTCAATTATTCCCATCTTCTGGGTATTATTGTTTATTTTTAATAAGCTTGACTGAGTCTCATAACGGAATACTCGCAGAAACTTTCTAATCTGAGCCAGTGCTTCATTTGGATCTGAGGATAAGGTACTACTTTCAGGCAATCCCAAGCTTAGCTGTCTTCTTGCATCTTTTAGACTTGTGAGCTGTTCTTTGAGTTGATCAAAAATAGGCTTTAGCTGATTTTTTAAAACCGGATTATTTTGGGTTAGGTCCTCATATTTTTGGGTTAAAGAACCTTCTAACTCCTCAATATATTTATCGCCTTTAATATCAGCTCTGATATTGTCGTATGAATTCTTGACGAGATCCTTTAGACCTTCTGCCTTACTAAAATCCCATTCTTTTCCAACAGCCTGATTCTGTACCTGAGGCTGTTGCTGAGGATTTACTTCATTATCATGTTCAATTTCGATCTGCAGATTCTCTGGCTCCTGATTAACCACATTATCTTCAGGCTCTTCATTTATGAACGACTGATTCTGTTGTTCCTGATTTATAGGATTATTTTCAGGCTGACCATTTCCGGCAGGAGGATTCAGATCTTGATTTTGAATAATATTATGAAGATTCTGATCCATTACATTAACATGTTTTCCGTTGTGACCATCTACATTTGATTGCAGATTGTTACCATTAGCAACACCATTGATGACATCGTTAAGTCCGATATCATTCTTAATATTATCTATAATTTGCTGCTTTTCAACATTGTTAGGCTGGTCAACGTTCTGCTCATTCTGAATATTATTATTCTGAACATTGTCTATCAGAGCGGATCCTACAGGAATGTTTCCATTGTTATTAATTGAGATACGGTCTGTCATAGTAATTACTCCTCTACAGGATAATGCTCTGCAAAGTAATCTCTGGTTGAACGAACTGCATGAACAAAATTATCAACCCAATCTGCTAGAACTTCTTTTGATGTTACGGTTAGAGCACTCTGATGATCGGCAGCTAATATCAAATTGTTTTGAGGATCCATCATTAAAGTGACTCTTCCTGCTACATTTCCGATGTCGTTAAGCTTCAGAAGCTCTATTGCCTTCTGACCTGAAGCTTCATCATCTTCGAGTTCACCCACAGGAGAGAACATCAAAATAGAGTCAGATTGTTCAAGATAATTTATGTTAATTACAACCTCATTATCTGCAATAAAAGTGGAGGTGTTATCATCGCTCAGATAGATATCTTCCTGAAGCATATCTCCAAATTCATCTAAAACTTTTGCAAATTGATCTCTAAGCATATAGTTGACTCCTGATCATCCAGTCACTGACGGTTTTAACGAATTCCTCAACAGCCTGCTTTAAGACTTCACTATTTGGGAATGCTGTAATCAGTCGACGTTCTGTTATATATACGGCATCATCAGCTCCTATGGAGAGTGTTGCTCCATTTGTTCCACTCCAGAAAAAATTTCCTTTTAGAGCATCTTTTGCAAATTGTTTAGCTCGCTCTAGTGCGCTTAGTTCAACAACCTTTGCTCGGAAGATTACGTTTTCTGTGTCTCCCTGTGCAAAACCAAGTGTAAGCGCAAAAGACTCAAAAGGAATAGCAAGAATTCCATCTTGAACATCTATTGTCTCTGGATAAGTATCTTTAATGAGTTGCTTAAACTCTTCTATCTCTGTAATCATATTTATACTTTCCCTTTTTGACCTACCTTTATTTAATTATAAGTAATAATAAAGTACCAAAATTTGAACTACATCAAAAGTTTAGAAAAATGTAACTACATAAAATTATTTATTGATTTAAAGGAGAAAAATCGTTTTTATTGGTAACATATTGAATTTAATAAATTAAAATCAGTGTACGACCGTAAATACATAATCTTAACCTTTCAATAATTACCTAAAAAAAAGTAAAATTTCAAAAAGAAACATACATAATTTTATGTAGCAGAAAAGTTTGATGTTTCAAGAAGATATTTCCCCTCTTTGAATGATATGTGATTTTTCTTATAAATCAAGTTGATATTCTTGAAAGTGGCGGATTGTGCAAATTTTTGAAGATATGGAAAATAGAGTTAGGAGAAGAGCCGATACAGTTTTTTTCTGTCACCTCGTCATCGATCATTCTGTGTTTTAAATATGTTGACTTTTTTATGCGGAGAGTTGCTTGCATAAAGAATTCTCAATGCAGAGAATTCTTTTAGCTTAATTGGACTGTATCTGCTGAAATTTAAGCAGCAGTTTTACAATGAGAAGATGTGAAAACTAAGCTGCAATCAGCTCCAGAAATTTTTGATGGATTCTTGTATCCTCAGTAAGCTCGGGATGGAAGGCAAGACCAATCTGATGCTTGTACTTTACTCCCACGATCTTATCCTCATGAACACAAAGTGTTTCCACTCCATCCTCCGTACTGGAGATATATGGTGCTCTGATAAATACCTCCGGATAATCAGAGACACAGCCTACATTCTGCTTGGTAACAAAGCTTGACAGCTGACGCCCAAAGGCATTACGTTTTACGCTTACCGGCAGTGTTGCCAGATGACTTTTGGGCGCATTATCAATGTTCTTTGCCAGCAGAATCAGTCCGGCGCAGGTTGCAAGGGTAGGGAGTCCATCTTCAATCAAGCCTTTTAGTAACTGCTTCATCTCAAGTTTATCTAACAGAAGTGACTGGACAGTACTCTCTCCTCCTGGAAGAATTAGTCCATCAAGATTGTTCAGATCTCCTTTCTGCCTAAGCTCAACGGTATCTGCTCCAAGTTTCTGAAGCATTTTTTCGTGTTCAATAAAAGCTCCCTGAACGGCAAGAACACCAATTTTCATTTTATTTGCCTCGCTCTTCCATAATCAGCTTGATTTCATGCTCATTGATTCCGACCATGGCCTCTCCAAGATCTTCAGATAGGGAGGCAATAAGCTTGGCATCTGTGTAATTGGTTACAGCCTGAACAATGGCTGAAGCTCGCTTTTCCGGATCTCCTGACTTGAAGATACCTGAACCGACAAATACTCCTTCTGCTCCTAACTGCATCATCAGCGCAGCATCTGCAGGTGTTGCAACACCACCGGCAGCGAAATTTACAACAGGCAGTTTTCCGTTATTATGAACAGATAAAATCAGATCATATGGAACCTGCAGGTTTTTTGCCTCCTCATATAGTTCATCTGGACTTAATGAGACCACTTTTCTTATCTGGGACTGAATCTTTCTGAGGTGACGAACTGCCTGTACTACATCTCCTGTACCTGGCTCACCCTTGGTTCTGATCATGGAGGCGCCTTCACTGATGCGTCTTAAAGCCTCTCCTAAGTCTCTGGCTCCACAGACAAAAGGAACCTTGAACTTGGTCTTATCAATATGATAGATATCATCGGCAGGAGTTAAAACCTCTGACTCATCAATATAGTCAATCTCAATAGCTTCCAGAATCTGAGCTTCTACAAAGTGGCCTATACGACACTTGGCCATTACCGGAATACTTACTGCATCCTGAATTCCTTTGATCATCTTTGGATCACTCATTCTGGAGATACCTCCTGCAGCTCTGATGTCCGCAGGGATTCTCTCTAAAGCCATGACGGCGCAGGCGCCAGCCTTTTCCGCGATTCTTGCCTGTTCAGGGGTGGTTACGTCCATAATCACACCGCCTTTTAACATCTGAGCTAAACCTTTGTTTACGATAATTTCTGAATTTGACATTGTTTTTCTCCTTGATTTATCTATATCAGAAATTATATAGTTATCTGGTATTATATAAATCTCCAGAATGATAATGTTTTAGATGTCAGATTTGAGGTGCTGCATGTTAACCTATGTCTTTGAGAACAACGGTGTTCCAATGTATGAACAGCTTTATGAATACCTTAAGGATGACATTACAAAGGGAATTTTAAAGACAGATGAAAAACTCCCTTCCAAAAGAGCCTTTGCCAGAAACAACGGGATCAGTACCATTACGGTTCAGAATGCATATAACCAGTTGCAGAGTGAAGGGTATATTTATTCGTTAACGAAAAAGGGCTATTACGTTGCAAATCTCTGCAGTCTCAGAAAACTAGGCGCAGATACAAAACTCTCTTTGGATATTAAGCTGCCTCCTTCTGAGGAAGAGTGTGAAATCAATTTTTCCAACAATAATATCAAGCCTGAGAATTTTCCTTTCTCTGTATGGTCCAGACTTTCAAGAGAAGTGATGTCGCAAAAGAGCAGGGAAGTCCTGATCCAATCTCCAACAGGAGGTATCTTAGAATTAAGGGAGTCCATAGCGGAACATCTTAAGGCCTTTCGTGGAATGCTCATCGATCCCAATCAGATTATAGTGGGCGCCGGAACAGAATATCTGTACGGTCTTTTGATTCAGCTGTTAGGAACCAAGCGTAATTTCTGTATAGAAAATCCTGGTTATAAAAAGCTTAAATCAATCTATTCTCAGTATGGAGCAAACTGTGTTTTGGCAGATATCGACAGAAAAGGTGTAACGGTTCAGGAGCTTAATAGGGTGAATGCTCAGATCGTTCACATAAGTCCAAATCATCATTTCCCGACGGGGATTACCATGCCTGCTGACCGACGCTATGAGATCTTAAGCTGGGCCAATGAAACTTCTGACCGGTATATTATTGAGGATGATTATGACAGTGAGTTTCGTCTGAGTGGTAAGATTCATCCAACCCTTTTCAGTATAGATGGCTGTGAGAAAGTTATTTACATGAATACCTTTTCAAAGACTCTAACCCCAACCATACGTATCAGCTATATGGTTTTGCCGATAGATCTTGCAAATCGCTTCTATCAGGAACTTTCCTTCTACTCCTGCACGGTTTCGAATTTCGAGCAGTATACTCTTTCTCTGTTCATAAACAGAGGCTATTTTGAAAAACACATCAACAGAATGAGACTTTACTATTTGCGCAGACGAAGAGAAGTGATAGAACTGCTGTATAAGAGCTCGCTGAAAGATAATATGGAGCTTATTGAAAACGAGTCAGGTCTTCATTTTCTGATGAAGCTTAAAACTGATATAGATGATGAGACTATAAAAAGAGAGCTGCTTAAAAGAAAGATCAGAATAAGTCCTTTGTCTGATTACTATATGACAGGAAAAGCTATACCCCATCACTTTGTTATTAACTACTCTAGTTTAGATATTAAAAAACTTGGGACGGTGTTTGAAACTCTGAACAGAGTGATTCATTAAGTGATTGGGTCACGCAAATCTCCGCTGTCAAATAAAGCAATTTCAACCAGCGAAAATAATTCAGCCTCACCAAAGTGAGGCCAAAATAGATCAGTATTTCCTAAAAAGAATGACTACTCTCTGTTCTTTTCCTTCTCCAGTTTTATGGCTTTACGATTTAATACAAACAGATCTGCGTCAATATCATCAACAATCTCTTCACAGGTGTTTCCGATAAGTGCGGCTGCAATGCCGGAACGACCTGCAGAACCGATGAGAACAGCCTTTGCATTGATCTGTTCGCAGATTGAAGGAATTACGTCATCCGGCATGCCTTCCTCAATATGGCAGTATTCTCTGTCAATATGGTGCTTGTCTGCAAACTCGAACATACGGTTTCTGTGTTCTTCCAGAACTCCCTGTTCATACAGGTCAGGGGAATAGTGAGGAACCTCGAGCATAACTGTTGGCATATAAACAGGTGCAGAATTTATCAGATGAATTCTGCTTCCTGTTGCCTTTGCAAGAACCTGTGCCTCACGCAGCATTGCTACGTTACTCTGCAGATGGTCATTTAGAGTGAAATCCACACAGACTGCAATGTTGCCTCCTGTCTGCCAGTCATTGTTTTTGGCGATGATAACTGGAATTTCCGCATGACGGAGAATAAACCAGTCAATAGGAGTGAAAATGATTGAATCGAGTATACCGTGACGATTTGCTGCCTTGATGATCAGATCATAATTACCCGCTCTCATTTCGTCGATAACTGCTTCACCTACATCTCTGTTTTCAACAACTTTAGGAACAATAGTTGCTTCTGAATTTTCCTGAGAGCGGTATTCCTCAATAATCTCATTAAGATGGTCGATATGAGTCTGTTCTATATCTTCGTGAATTGGCTTTTCCTTAACTTTATTCAGAATGAGCAGATCGTATGAAAAATCATACACAACTCTAAGGTATGTAATAGTTGCCTTAGGATTGAATTTTGCAATTTCTAAAGCTCTTTTTAGTGCTATTTGAACATCTTTTTTTGGCTCTGCAATAACCAGAATGTTTGTATATTTTCTCATAGCCAACCCCTTATTTTTATAGTGTTTACATACTTTTAACTATAAATTAAATAACAAGGAAAATCATTTTGTACTGCTTATAAATGTGCGAAGACAAACAAAATTTTTTACAAAATTTCAAAAGGTTATTGTCTTCAAACGGATCATCGGTTAATGTTTTCATTTGGAAATGCTTTCATCTATATTTGGTTTTTTTTATAAGAAAACAGACCTAAACTGATGCTTGTAAATAAGCTTTCATGCCTTCTAGGTGCGGCTGTATTTCTTCTGATTGATATATATATCTTAAAAGAGGTCATTGTTCCTCTGACAGAGAATTCCGGCTGGTATGGTCTGATTGATAAGATTGCGGTCGGTTTCTATGTTTTAGGCGGACTGATAATGGTTGCTCTTGGCGTGGTAACATTAAATACCTTCAGAGCTTTCTTAGGTGAGAGATTCCAGAGAGGTTTAAGAGTTGGTCTGCTTTCAGCTTTTCTTGTGATTTCTCATGTTGCCATGATTGCAGGTATGGCTGATCCTAGACTTGATTCTGACTACAGAGTTCTAACTGAAGAAAGATCCGCTGCATCTGAATCTATGATGAGTGCAGATACTTCTTTCTCTCACAGTCATGGACATGAGCACCACTAATATTTAAGACTATGGGCTGACCTCAGTCAGTCCGTAATAAGAACAAATAAAACTCTGACATTATTATTTGCCAGAGTTTTGCATTTTTTTAGCCAATCCTGCGTATACCTGAAATTTTTCTGGATACTTACAGGATGGCTTTCAGGAAAAACGAAGTCTAGTCGTAAAGACTATATTCGAACTCGCATTTACAGCTAGGACAGAACGAAATTTTTTTACTTGCGAAAAAATCATCATTCTCACTAGCAAGAACAGGTGTTCTTATTCCTTTTCTGGTATAAAGGTTCAGATAAGGAGTATGACAGTCTTCACAGGCTACAACCTCTGCCTGTTTAGAAACGAATATTTCAAGGGCTGTGAAGAAATCATCAAAGAATGCAAACTCAAATGGCTTCTTTACCTTTACCGGATAAAGTCTGTTGAAATTTCTGCACAGGTCGAAGCATGCTCTGTATACACCTATGGCAAGCGGCAGTGACATTTTCTCGCCGATATCTTCCTGATCAAAATGATTTGATGTTGGCAGCTTGTTTAAAAGAATTCGACTGCAGATGGTGTACATTGAGAGCATCAGCATAATCTGGTTGCTAAACTGTTTGTTGCTGCATACCTTAATCAGATGAGATATTCCAAAGTTAGTATCATTATCTGCTGCTTTATAGCGTCTCATAGGTCTTAAATTCTCGGAAAGCACTGTTTCGTACAGATCTTTGATGGTCTTAGATCCTGTTCCGGTGAGCTTGCTGATAAGATGTTTGGTACTGCCTACTTTTACCAGCATATAAGCCAGGGTTTTGCGTTTGGAAACGTCATCTGCAGGTCCAATAATGTTTGGAAATACACTTAGCTGCATCTTGTTTTCTATAACACACAGCAGATTGCTGTTTTTTCTGTTGATAAGCTTTTCGACAAGTGTCTCTGAAGTCTGTGCCGCTTCAAGAAGAGCACATCTTAGCTGGTTTGTGTTTGAAGATGATAGTCTTGAAACTGCATTTAGCTTTGTTTCATCCATCTTTTCAAATTTAACTTTGGAGTATAGGTTAACATCGGCAAGTGTCTGCATGTTGTTATAGAGTTCAGGAGCAACATTTGCTGCATACTGCATATAGGGAACAAGGGCTGCTGGCATATAGTTGAACAGCAGGTTAAATGCAGCGGTCATGCGTGCTTCAGCTTTCGGTGTCAGATTTAAGGAACAGTCTTTTTCCTTTGTATAAGACGATTCAAAGATTTTCTTGCAATGGACTCTGTAGTATTCAGATGCGTTTATTTTTAAATGCTTCATAATAGGATATCTCGAAAATAGTATTAGGTTGTAATCTCCTTATTTTTTATTATTGATGTTTATTTTATTTAACTATACAAAATATTATTTTCTGTATGTATAGAGCCGACTATTATAATGATAAAAAAATGAATGTCTTTGCATAAAACAGTCAAATTTTGCACAATATTTTTAAGTGTTAAAAAAACTATGCAAATTCAAAGAATAATTCTGGATTTTTTTTCGAAAAAATGCTTCCTATTGTTTTGTAATGCGGCATATTCTGCATTTTTTTATCAACGGAGAGATGTTTATTGAGGATTTTGAGTGCGCACTGTAGACAATACGAGGATAGCTTAAAATAGCTATCCTCTTAAAATTACATTCTTATCATTCTTGGTTTGATGCCAAGAGCCAGACATACAGCAACATAAGTTGCTCCTCCCATTAGAACGTAGGCGGTAAGATAGAAGATAGACTCTATGGTTGACATGCTTACCCAGCGGTTGAAATCCAGTACTGTAAAGTGGATTACAAGGGCCATGGCTATACCAGCAGCTAACGCCTTTAGAATAAAGATAATTGTGCCTGAGGATACGGTATAGATCTTTCTTTTATATAAGAAGAACAGCAGCAGTGAAAGATTTACGTAGGCTGCAAGAGCAGTGGACAGGGCAAGACCTACATAACCTAAGGGCCATACCAGACAAAGGTTAAAAATAATGTTGGAGATGATGGCAATCAGTGAGCATTTTACTGGTGTCTTTGTGTCCTGTATGGCAGCAAATCCCTGTACGATAACTCTTACCAGCATGATTGCGCATAAGCCTGAAACTGAAGCTAAAAGAGAAGCTGCAGACAGGTGAACGTGCTCAGGTGTGAATGCGCCTCTCATAAAAATAACTCTAAGGATTGGCTCTCTTAGTGAAATAATACCGCACATGGATGGAATTCCCAGAAGCAGCACAAGTCTTACACCCCAGTCCAGAGTTTTTACGTATTTGTCCTTTGCCTCATTGATATTGATCTTGGATAGGGCTGGCAGAATTACTGTTGAGATTGCTACAGCAAAGATTCCTATTGGAAACTCCAGCAGTCTGTCTGAGTAATAAAGATAAGATATTGCACCTGTTGCCAGGAAGGATGCCAGGGCTGTATTGACAATAAGGTTAATCTGACTTGCTGATACACCTATAATTGCCGGAATCATCAGACGTCTGATGGTTTTGACTCCTTCATGAGACCAGCCCCACTTTGGCAGAATAAAGATTTTGAGCTTTATTAAAAAAGGGATCTGCAGACACAGCTGAAGTATACCTCCCACAACCATACCATAAGCCAGAACTACATTCGGATCCTCAAAATGAGGTGCTACAAAGAAGGCAAAGGAGATAAGAGAAATATTTAATACACAGGGGGTAATTGCCGGAATAAGAAATTTTCCAAAAACATTCAGTACGGCACTGCTTAAGGCGGTTAAGGTAATAAAGAAAAGGTAAGGGAAGGTAATCTTTAAAAGATAGCTTGCCTGAGTAAACTTAATAGCCTCATCGGTATGTTTTAAAAAGGCCTGATACCATCCCCAGCCGAAGATTGCGGTTAAAACAGGAGAGGCCACCATACCGATAAGTGTAATCAGCAGAACAACTGCGCCGAGAGTACCAGTTGTTTTGTCCAGCAGTTCTTTTAAGGCTGCCTTATCTCCGGTTTCTCTGGTTTTGCTCATTACAGGCACAAATGCCTGAGAAAAAGCTCCCTCAGCAAATAGTCTTCTGAAGAAATTTGGAATTCTGTTGGCAAAGAAATAAACGTCAGCACTTAAAGATGCGCCTAACAGTGAAGCAATTGCTATATCACGCAGCATTCCAAGAATACGGGAGAGAAAGGTTGCACCTGCAGTTATGGCTCCTGATCTTAACAGGACAGATTTTTTTTTATTTTCCACTTTGTATCCTTATTTATTAGTCAACAAATTTTAGCAGATTTAATCCATACCGGCTTTATAAAGTTAATCTGTCAGGCTCCGGTTATGAAAATATGCAGATAAATGTTCAATAAAATAAACGTAAATGCAATGAAAAGATCAAATAAAAGCAATTTACAAAACTGAAAATAAATAATAGAAAATACTGCTTTTGTAGATAATGTCGGAAACTGTGGGAAACTCTGTGGATTGTGCGGGAAACTGTGGGTAAATTGCATTTAATCAGCTCTGACAGCTTGTGGGAAAATAATAAAAAAAAGCTATTGCTTTATAAAAATTATTTAATTTTCAAAATGTTAATATAGAATACGCTTTTTCCCACAACTGATAATTTTAAAAATATTCCTCTAAACCCAAAAATGTCGATTTATTGAGATTTGTATTTCTTAATAAGCAAGAATAAAAGTAGTAGTTTATAAAATAAAAACGTTATTTAACAAAGCGATAAGTAAAAATTTAGATATATTTAAGAATAGTTGTTATTAGGATTTCAGAAATGAAAGAAATGAGCATCCAAAAAACTTTCCCTAAAGCTGTGGGAAAATGTGTGGATAAAAATTTTTTTTAGTTTTAGCTACAGCTATTGACATTTAAATGTCAATAATGAACAAGAAAAAATATAAAAGTTTTTTAATTAAAATACAAAGTGTTAACCCATTATCCCACACCTTTGAATTATGATTTTTAGACCTGTGGGAAAGTGGAAAAAGTTTTCCACACCTGTGGGAAACTTTTCGGTTTTTTTATGAATTCTTAATGTTTTCAGCTCTAGTAGGGAATAATTGTTGTTTTTTATTCTTGTAGATAAAATCAGACATAACAATATAATAAATATTCATACTGTGTTTACATATTTTTTCAATAGTTTTTTTTTGAGTAACATTTTTTGGAAAAATGAAAATTTTTATTTGAATTATTTTTAAAATCAACAAGATAAATAAAATTTGATTTTAAGAAAAAAATGACTATCGTTTTAAACATTCTTTTAATTACTTCTATTTTTTTTTAATCTAAAAATGAATTTTTTTATAAAAATTTTTTTTCCCAATTAGGTTGTGGGAAAGTCTGTGGGTTATGGTGGAAACTGTGGGAAACTAAGTTAAATTGGCTATTCTGCCTGTGGGAAACTCAGTAGATAAACTTGTGGTTTATCTTTTAAATTTGGCTTTATAATGCGGTTTTATTAAAATTGAGATCTTGACCTATTTATATAAATTTTTACAAAAGTTGTCATGTGCATTTTTTGTTTTTAGTATGTTCATAAAGTGGATTTTTTCATATTTCCTTTTCTGTTCTATTTTTGTTCAATCCGTTTAAAAGTGCATCAAGACTATAAATAGGTTAAAATCTGCTTAATTCGTATGACTAGGTAAGATATGTTTTATGGAAGAATCTTTAAATCTAAGTGAAATCCTTTTTAAACCTAAATTCGTTTATCCTGAGACTTCAGTCATTTCAAATAGTGGCGTGGAACTTCCGGCTTTATCCCGAGAAGACATTTCCTTCGGTTTTGTTATAGATTTCTACAGACCTGTTCTTAAGTTTGAATGGGTTTTCTCTGGAGGAAGCGCTCTTGATATTGATGAGGCTCTTGCAAAAATCTGTGTCTCAAAGAATGTCCGCAGCAGAGATTCTTTACATGATACCGTGAAGGAATACGGCAGCGGTCACTGGAATTTTGAGTTCAATTCCATTGCTCAGAATCGAGTCAACAAGGCTCATGAATGTGAAAGACGAAATGATGTTTTAGGGGCAAGCCACAATTACCGTCTGGCTTCCCGTTATTTCGCCATTGCAGCTTATCCTTTTCTTAAGTCAGATACTTTAGCTCAGAATTCTGATACCCTGTGCCGTACTACCTATAAGAAGATGTATGATATTGATCCTTCCAACGGTATTCTGCAGGAACATTTCTTTAATGTTGACGGAAAAAAGGTCTCTGGCTATCTGCATCTTCCTGATTTAAAGCAGGTCTATCCTTGTGTAATTATTGTCTGTCCGTATGAGAGTAACTTCTCATATGCCTACAGATTCATCAATGATTATCTTGCTAAAGCCAATATTTGTGCCTTTGTACTGGAAATGCCTGGCGCAGGAGCCTGTGAAAAACTGAATCTTAATGATCATTTCTCTATGGCTATAGAGGCTGCTATCGATTATCTTGGAACCTTAAAGTATATTGATGCAACTAACATTGGTCTTTACGGTTCTGGTATCGCTGGTACAGCCTGCATCAGAGCCGCAATTCTCAAGAGTTCAAAGGTTAGAGCTCTTGCTCTGCTGGCTCCATATGTTCATTCTTTCTTTACAGATCAGGAAATCCTGGATTCAATGCCTCTGTGTCTGAGATCTTCTCTGTGCAACCGTCTTGATCTGGATGCTAAGGACTGGGATACTCTAACTCCTCAGTTTAAGGTTTTCTCTCTAAAAGAGCAGGGAATTCTTTCTGGAAGAGGTGGATGTAAGATTCCAACCTATGCAAGTATCGTAAGGGATTCTGTTGTAAGTAAAGAAGATATAACTCTACTAGAGAATAATTTCAGCGATATAACTGTCAAATCTAATGAGAAGATTGGACGTGCTGAGTTTATTCGAAATTCAATTATTGAAGTAACCAAGTTTTTCTCAGAAAAATTTTCATCTGGTAATTAGAAGTGACATCGTTAAAAAATAAGAGAATAGTAATCAAGCTGGGTACAAGTACTCTTACCAACGGCAGTAAAAAGCTCGACAGAGCTCATATGCTTGAGATTGTAAGAACTGTATCTGCTCTGCTTAAAATGAAGGCTCAGGTTATTCTGGTTTCATCCGGTGCTATTGCCGCCGGTCGTGAATTCCTTAATTACCCCGAACTGCCCAAGGATGTCCGTTACAAACAGATGCTTGCCTCTGTAGGTCAGGTTAAACTGATTGAAGAGTGGGAAAAACTGTTCTCTATTTATGATATTCGTATTGGCCAGATCCTGATTACCAGAGCTGATCTTGATAATCGTGAGCGTTACCTTAATGCTCGAGATACATTATTTGCTCTGCTTGAGATGGGAGTGGTTCCTATCATCAATGAAAATGATGCTGTCAGTGTTTCTGAAATCAAAGTTGGTGATAATGACAATCTTGCAGCTCTGTCTGGCGTGCTTATTGAAGCGGACAAGGTTATTCTCTTAACTGACCAGAAAGGGCTTTATACAGGTGATCCAAGACACGATCCCGATGCCAAGCTTATACGAACCGTTGAAAAAATCGATGAACATATCATTGAGATTGCCGGTGGTTCTGGTACCTCTCTGGGCACCGGTGGTATGGCCACCAAGATCAAGGCAGCTCAGGTTGCAACCGATGCTGGTGTGGAGCTTATTATAGCTTCAGGCGCAAATCCTTCTACTCTTGTTGATGTTATTAACAAAAATGCCGAGTGTACTGTATTTCTTCCCTCTAAGAAACCGGTTCTTGCAAGAAAGTCATGGATCAGTACTGCAACCCTTGCGGTTGGTTCTATCTACATTGATGATGGCGCGGCTAAAGCTTTGTTAACTTCCGGTTCTAGTCTCCTGCCTAAGGGAATTACATCTATTAAGGGAGATTTCCTGCGCGGTGCCACTGTGGAGATTAGAAATTCAGAGGACAGGATAATTGCAAGAGGCCTTACCCGTTACTCATCGGATGAGCTGAATCTTATTGCCAAGAAACGCTCCTCTGAGATTGAAAAGACTTTAGGCTTTTCTCATGGTGATGTTGCTGTACATCGTGATGATTTGGTTTTGGTTAACAAGTAGTTTTTTATGACAGATATTATTGAAATCGCTAAAAGAGCCCGCAAAGCCGGTTATGATTTTGCTCTGCTCTCAACTTCAAAGAAAAATGAGGCTCTGCATACTATTGCCTCCATGTTAAGAGATTCTGCTGCAGAGATTTTTGAAACCAATAAAAAGGATGTTGATAGTGCCAGAGCTAAAGGTCTGGCAGAGGCAATGGTCGATCGCCTTACCTTTACACAGGCCCGTTTTGATGAGATGGTGGATGGTCTTGACAAAGTTGCTGCTTTAGAAGATCCATGCGGTAGAACTTTTGATGGCAGAGTATTGCCAAACGGCCTTGAGGTTGTAAAAAAATCAGTTCCTTTCGGTGTTGTAGGTGTTATATATGAGTCCCGTCCAAATGTAACAGTGGATATCGCCGGACTTTGTCTAAAATCTGGCAACGCCTGTATTTTAAGAGGAGGCTCAGAGGCCTTTAATACCAATTCTCTTCTGCACCGTATTATCTGTAGAGCGCTTGAAAAGTGTGGCCTAAATCCTGCTGGTGTATCTTTTGTAGACAGTACCGATAGGGAACAGGTTACCACCATGCTTTCCTTAGATCAGTACATTGATGTACTGATTCCTCGTGGAGGAGAGAAACTTCAGCGTATGTGCCAAAGAGAGTCTTCAATTCCTGTGATTATTGGCGGATTTGGTATTTCTCATATTTTTGTGGATGATTCTGCAGATTTAGAACGCAGTGTTGAGATTATCTTCAATGCTAAGACTCAGAAGCCTTCAGCCTGTAACAGTCTTGATACTCTGCTTGTTCATGAGAAGATTGCAGACAGGTTCCTGCCAATGGTTCTGAGCAGGCTTAAGGAGAAAGAGGTTACTGTTCTTGCTCATGGAGAGGCTTTTGAAAAATGCGCTAACTATCCTTTCCTGGAAAAGGGGAGCAATGAAGATTTTGACAGAGAGTTTTTAGCTCTTAAGATGAATGTAAGAATTGTTTCGGATGTCTATGAGGCAATTACTCATCTGAGAGTTCATAATGCTTCTCATTCAGATTCAATTCTGACTGACAGCAGAAAGAATGCAGAGCTTTTTGTTAAATCAGCAGGATCAGCCTGTGTATACGTAAACGCCTCTACTCGTTTCTCTGATGGTGGGCAGTTTGGTCTTGGAGCTGAAGTTGCCATTTCTACACAGAAACTACATGCCAGAGGACCTATGGCTCTGCAGGAACTTACAACTTATCAGTATGTATGCACTGGAGACTATATCTACAGACACTAGTTCAACTTTTTTATGTCCTCAGAAATACATAGTGTTTCTGAGGACTGATTTCCTTTTCTTCTCCTGTAATAGTTTCTTTCCTGTCTTTCTGTTCTGCAAGTCATAATCATTTTTATTCTCGATGTCCTATCATTTCCTATAATTAAAAAGACTTCCTGTTGTTTTAAACAAACTTCCTTAATGAAATGAGTTAGAAGAAGGTGTGCACATGAGTGAATTAAGCAGAACTGATGTTGAAGACATAGTTAAGAAGATCCTGAATGAGACTCTGGATAAAAAGAATGAGGAACTGGTTCAGAAGATTAGAATTTTTGTGGATATGACCTTAAACAAGATTCTTGAAACAAAACTTAGAACTCTCCTGCAACAGCTTAATTCTGGATTTTCAGAAGGAGCTTCCAGCAGTTCCGACCACCTAAGTGAGCTCAATTCAACCGTAAGTGAAGTTCTGCGTGAACTTAATGCAGTTTCTGAATCCTGTAATGAGCTGCTAGATAAAATTGACAGTCTGGAATTAAGACTTGAAGAACCTTAGTATTCAACATCTTCTGATATATTCAGAAATCATAATCAATTAAGATTGAGTGGTATATTACAGGAACATTCTGATTATATGGAGGATAATGACTGTGAAATCACAGTCATAATCTTTTCTAAGCTTCAGTGTTGATGGCGGTACTGCCGTCAGCACGTCTGTATTTTTCAGGAGTCTTTCCCTGAAGGTAATAACTGAAAGAGAGAATGGTAGCAATAATTACATATAGCTCTTTTGGAATTTCCTCTCCTTCTTTGAGATTTTTCAGCTGATTGAAAAGGGCAGGATCTTTATGTACATAAAGTCCAAGCTCCTTTGCCATATCCACAATCGCCTGGGCTCTGCTTTCATAACCAAGAGCACTTACAAAAGGAGATTCTTTGGCCTCATCGTAGCTTATCGCAACTGCAGCGCTGGCTTTTTCATAAGTCTGCTTAAAGGAAAGATCCTCGTCAGTTGCATCAATCGGTCTGACTTCCTGTGGACTGTTAGGCACATCAGGTTCAACCTGCGTCTCAATGATGTCCTGATCTTTATTTTCCTGATCCATAAAAATCCTCCTGCCCGTCAGATATCAACCGATAAGGTTGCTCCGTCAGAGTTTCTTTCATGAGGGCCTACATCAGGAGAGGCCACTGTATTCTGAATATGAACATTTCCAAGTCGAGCCATGGCTGATCTGGTGGTAATACCGGCCTGCTGCAGCTGCTCTTTTAATACTGGAAGTGCTTCCTGAACCTTCTGCAGTCCTTCGACTGAGCTTGCGATTACTGAAAGTTTCAGCTCTGGAAGTTTTGCTACAGCTTTGATTTCTACAGGGCCAATTCCCTGAAGATCGAATACAAAGGTCAGATGCCAGCTCTTTTTGCCGTCTTCCTCCACTACAGGTCGGGCATTAAATGCTCCCTCTTTGCCCCCATCATAGGATGGAGGCAACGGAATATACTGGAACAGGGCAGGCAGATTTTCCTTTAATGGCTTCTGCATTCTGGATATCTGCTCAAAGGTTTCATCAATCAGCGAAGAAATAGTTCCTCTAGAGCCGGCTCCTAATTCCTTTGAAAGCTTCTTTAGCTCGGCATCGAATTTGTCTTCCATCAGATCGACGTCCTTCTTGAGGAATTTATCAACTGATTTACCCAGCTGACTGAATCTGATTGATAAAAGCAGGAAAGCCCACTGATGAAGAGCGAGAGACATTGATGAATTAGTACTCAATGGTGAGGAAGTGAAACTCAGCCAGTTGGTAACCGATGGCAAATCATTGATTGGGTTTTCAAACTTTTTCAGTAATTCCTTAGCCTGATCTCGTACTACCTGAGGCAGTGCCTGATTGTTAATCTGAGCCTTTAAGGCATGTGTGTACGCATCAAGTGGAGATTCTCTTCCTGAATTCTGAGACATGAGCGCGGCACTTGCAGAGGCTGAATTTAGCTGAAGATTCTGTGATTCAGATTTTACCTCATCAGGTTTCTTTGAGAAGATTGAAGCCAGCCTGCTGAAGAAGCCTGATTTCTCTTTGATCTCACCCACGTCATTTACTACGGTAGGATCTGGAATTGGCTCGCTTCTGCCATTAGTAATCGCAGCGGCACCAGGAGTTTTGGATGGAACTGCACTGATCTTGAAGTCTTCTGAAGACTCTTTGCTGTCTGCTGTATTCTTAACCTTTTCTAAATTCCTAACATCTTTTGGAATTACACCATCATCAAGTTCATCCTCAGGTACGGTCTGAGTCAGAATCTTGGCCTGAAGATTCTGTTCAGTATTAGCAGCATTATTTGAGTTTGCTGTGACCTCAGAGGAGTTGCTTAAACCTGCATTAAAGCCTGAAAGGAAGGAAGGTCTGTTCTGAACAGCTGATTTGAGATCAGAATTGATTCCTTTCTTTTCCGGATCAAGAATCTCTTCAAAGACATCATTGTCTGGGTTTGAGATAGGTGTATCATCTGCAGCCACATCATCCATATTCTGGGCTTCCACAATGCGGCTGTGCATCTGTGCCTGCTGCTCTAAGGTAACTCCAGAACTTTGTGGATTAGTGTTATTCTGTGTTGCCGCATTTTCAGCAGTAGCGGTTGAAGAAACTCCTACTCCTGAAATAGTCGAGAAGTTTGAGGCAAATGGATTTGGTACAGGAGCACTATCTTCTGCTTCAACATCTAAAAGTCCATTAGAATCTGTGTTCTGTTCACTCTGGGCGGCCAGAGCCTGGGCCTGTGCCTGAGCTTTTGCAATCTCCTCCGCTTCAGCTTTATCTAAAGCTTCTGTCATGGCCTGAGCCTGAGCTATGGTCATATTCTGATTTAGCCCGGCACTCTGTGCCTCAATTGGATTCATATTAGGAGATTTTGGCTGAGGCTGGCTTATTACTGTTCCTGACTGTGTAACCAGTACCTGTTCGGTCATATTGGTAACAGTATTCTGAACTGTGCTCTGGGTGGCATTTCCTCCGGAAGTTAGAGCCGCCTGTCTCTGAGCATTCTGTAAGGCCATCTGTTCAGCTTTTGAGGCTTCAATCTGAGCATCAGGATTTGTCTGAGCTGCAGGATTAGAACGGGTGATTATAATCTGACTGTCTTTTTTGATAATTTCATGATCACCCTGAACTTCCTTTGGTGGCAGAGTATTCTGTTTTAATTCCTCTGTGGAGGCTTTTTTAGGCTCAGGGTTATCGTTCTGATGAAGCTCTGGTAAATCTTCAGCTGTTTCCGGATAAGACTGATGCAGCTCTGGCAAGTTGGCATAGATATTCTGTGGCTGTTCAACTGCAGCTGTATTCTGCTGTAGTGCAACATTCTGATAGGCCATGGAAGCGCTGTTCTGATGCAGAGGCTGCTGGGGAGAATTTACTGGCTGCTCACTCTGAGTCTTCACGTCATCATTGTCTAAAGCCACAGCTGAAGCATTTTCTGCAGCGGCCTGTCTTAATTCAGCCTGACGCTCTTCTTCCTGTATCTGCGCTGATCTGTTCTCATTGTTCTGTACAGAGCTTTCCTCCTGAACAGATCTCTGAGTCATTTTCTGTTCTGTTTCTACATCAGTCGCGGTCTGTTCAGCTGTATTCTGTACAGGTGTCTGCGTCTGTGGAGTTACCTGTTCCTGTACAGGCACATTTCCCTCAGGGGCAGCATTTAGAATTCTGCTTTGGGCTTCGGTACTTATCTGTGAGTACAGACGGTTAAGATTCGGATCGGTCTGCGGGGCCTGATTCTGTGTCAGCTCCTGATTCTGCTGCAGTGCTGCACTTGTCTCAGAAGTCTGCACTGCTGCAGGATTTACATAAGTCTCCTCGTTTTGTACCTGAGGGGCACTAGGAGTCTGTGGAACCTGAGCTGCATTTTCTGTGTTGACGGCAATGGCCACTTCAGAGACAGCCACCTCCCTGTTTATGGGCTGATTACTAAGAGGAGCTTCTTCATTCTGTACCAGTTCCTCAATTTCTGATCCATCCTCATTTACACGCTGTTTTAATAGTTCAGCCGTTGAGATTTTATCTGTCTCATCCTGAACTTTCGGTGCAGTTTCCTCGTTTTCAAGCTGTTGCTGCTGTTTTGAAATTCTATCCTGTGTTGTTGAGGAGGTAAAATCCTGCACTAAGGATTCATCAGCAATTCTCTGGGCCTTATGGTAGGAGCTCAGATCGAAGAGGGCTGAACTTGTGTAGCCATAGGATGCCATGTTGGTACTGTAGGATACTTTTACCGGAGTGCTCTGAAATTCAGCTGCTAAACTCTGGGTATTCTGTTTTAATTCCGGCATTGCCTTGTCATTTTGTACCTGAGGTTCTGCTGGAGTCTGAATTCTGTTTCTCTCAGATAGTTCCTGAGCTCTTATAGCCAAGGCTTCTTTTACCATCGAGGCCATTTCACGGGCATTGTTCTGAGAGGCTTCAAGCTGAGCTTTTAGTTCGCTAACTACTTCTGAGGCAGCTGCCTTTGCTGAATTCTGTGAAACCTCTATCTGTGTCTTTACGCTTTCCTTTAAAGCCTCTTTAACCGCCTCCATGGCGAGTTTCTTTATATCATCCGGGCTAAGCTGGTTCTCGACTTTCTGAGGTGTCTTGAGCTGAGACTCTGTATTTTGAACAGTCTTCTGTTCGGTACTTAGATTTTCACTGCGAGGTACGAGGGTGTCTTGCTTTACTGCTTCTGCCTTTGGAGCTTGAACCTCTGCTTTAGTCTGTTCTGACTTCTGAATCGGAGGCTCACTTTTTATCTGCTCACTCTTGGTGTCGGTAGGTTCTGCCTTTGCGGGCTGTTCAGCCTTTACCGTGTCGGTACTGGCTGTTTCAGGTCTGGCTTGCGGAGCTTCAGTTTTTACCTGTTCTGCTTTAACAGTCTGAACTTCTGTCTTAGGCTGTTCAACTGCAGTTTTCTGAATCTCTGCTTTTAACTGTTCACCTTTAAGATTTTCAGCCTGTAAGGTTTTTGCCTCACTCTGTGTCTGTGGCTTAACCTGTTCTAAGGTGGATTTTGTCTGGGAGAGTGTCTTTTCGAAAGACTCATCAACCTTCTTTATATCCTGCTCATTGACATTGGCTAGAGACTGTCTTGTGGCAGGATCTGGAAGCTTGCCTTCTGCGGCAAGTCTGATTCGTTCTTCTCTGAACTGCTGCTGAAGCTTAGCTGCCCTTGCTGACAGTTCTGACAAGGACAGGGTAGAGGCGTCGCGCATCTTCCCTTCAGAGGATGTTTTTACATTTTCCTCAGCAGCCTCAGTACTCTGTGCCTGGACAGTTCTGTCTGATGCCGGAATCAGATTTCCCTTGCGTGCGGTTACTGCTGCCTTGTGAATCAGATCGTGGATTCGTTTTGCAGTGTTTTTTGAAATGTCGTCGTTGTACTCGTTCTCTGTCTCCGAGGCTTCAGCCTTCTGACGGTTCTGCTTGAAGATATCAAGATAGGTTGAACCCTCAGGAAATTCATCTAAGGCCTTACGCAGATACCTTGTCATAATCTGTGGAGTTGAAGTGCCTGGTTTTGGTTTCTCAACCGGAGCGTCAACCTCAAGCTTCTCTAATACTTCGGGCTGATTGCTTTTTACATAGGCTATGGATGCTGACAGGACATCAGAGGTTGCTATTTTTGATCTTAAGGATAACTCTGACTGAGGCGGATAAACTTCTCTTATAGCAAGATCACGCTGCAGTCCGGCACCCATGTTCTCATAGTCTGTAAGATTAACCACACTCTGACAGATAAGCTTTGACAGATTCTTTCCGGCAGGAACTCCCTCACTTAGTGAATCCGGAAGCTTTTTCATGTTCTGTTCTAAAGTTGAGGCCGCATCTCGAGAGCGGACCATTTCCTTTGAGGTGGACAGATCCTGAGCTACCTTTTCCTGAAGTGAAGGATCTCTGTTGATAACCTGAACGGTAAGCTTGCGGTAATGTCCCATGGAAGAGGATTCTCTGTCAACGTCTACATCCTTTACAGACTGAGGATCCTGTACATAGGTGTTTAGGGATGAAGATAACTGATTGTAGGTTCTCTGTGATGATTCGGCCAATAGCCCCTTCTGTCGGGACATAACACTTATGTAGTTTGCAGTGGCCTGAGTATTGATTCTGGCTGGTTCTTTGGCAGCCCTGGTTTCATTCTCTGATACAGAGACTTCAGATTGAACTTTCTCTGAGCTCTTTACTTCAATATCTAAGTTATCCATTCGTGCTTAATCTTATGTAATACGTATTATGACGGTATGATAGCAAAAAATTTTCCAAATTAGATATTGATCTCTCACGCTTTTGTAAAAAACCGGTAAGGAAGTAGTGGCTTGCTTCGCATTTTTGTCGTTTCTTTGGTGCACTTGTCTTTTCAATGGATGAAAATTACCAATGCTGTTGT
The DNA here is from genome assembly GCF_902756765.1 of uncultured Succinivibrio sp. Lineage (NCBI taxonomy): Bacteria > Pseudomonadati > Pseudomonadota > Gammaproteobacteria > Aeromonadales > Succinivibrionaceae > Succinivibrio > uncultured Succinivibrio sp. The sequence goes on from NZ_CACVSS010000012.1 coordinate 28,405, forward strand.
AGAATGTAATAAAAAAGAATTAGGTAGGTTGTTATGAATCTTAAAAAGAAAATGGTATCAGTTGCAGTTACTCTTGCTCTTATTATAGGAGGAACTGCTCAGGCATTTCATTCTAATTACAGCCCAATGGCACCAAGACAGCTTACCTATAAAGCTTCTCACGCCGATTACAGTTACGGCCTTACTATTCTTCCAGGAAATTCCATTGATTCAATTGAAGGTTTAAACCGTAACGGACCTTGGCAGACCAACTACTATGTTCTTGACAGATATATTCTAAGACCTGTGGCTCATGGTTATGCCAAGCTTCCTCAGTTTACCCGTACCGGTATTCACAATTTTATCGGTAATGTCGGAGAGCTGAACAATACCGTAAACAACCTGTTTTTAGGTAATTTTGCTGACAGCGGAATATCCATAAGCCGTTTTGCCATCAATTCAACCATCGGTATTTTAGGTCTCTTTGATGTTGCTACCCCTATGGGTGTCGAACGTAAAGAAATGAGCTTTGATACTGTGCAGGGCAGGGCAGGTGCTGACAGCGGTGCCTATCTTATGATTCCTGCAGTGGGCCCTTCAACCGAAAGAGCCATACACGGTACTGTAGTTGATGCCTGGCCAACCTATCTGGTTCCACCTCTAATCGGCTGGACCTTTAATGCCATCAGTGCCATTGATACCAGAGCTGGTCTCATCCCTCAGGAGGAGATGATAGATAACGCAGTTGATCCATATGCACAGGTAAGAACTGCTTATCTGCAGTATCGTGAGGGTAAGGTTAACCCTGATGCCGCTATGGAAAACAAGAAAGACGAGAATGTCGAAGAATTTTTAGAAGAGATTGACTAACAGATGAGTGCCGTAGAACTAGAAAAAATCCGAGAAGAAATAAACGATACCGACAGGGAGCTTATAAGGTTACTAAAAAAAAGATTTGATCTCGTATCTAAGGCTGCGGTTTCCAAAAAAGACTTCGGGGATAAGGTCTATTCACGTGAGCGCGAGGCCTATGTGATAGGCTCTGCAGAAAAGTATGCTGTTGAAAACGGTCTTCCCGAAGGTCTGCTTTCAGATGTCATGAAGCGTCTGTTAAGAGAGTCCTACAAAATCTGTTCTGCTACTGATTTTTCTTATCCTAAAACTTTAAAGGAATCCGGAGATATTGTTATTGTCGGCGGCAATGGCGGTATGGGCCGGATTTTTTCAAGATATTTTGAGGCATCAGGCTACAAGGTATTTTCCTTTGGACACAGAGGCTGGGATAAGGCTCCAGAATATCTTAAGAATGCCAAAGTGGTAATTGTCACCGTGCCTATTGATGTTACAGTAGAGGTAATACAGAAGCTTTCTCCTCTTTTAAGAGAGGATCAGATCCTCTGTGATTTCACTTCTGTAAAGGCTCCGATTGTAGATGCCATGATGAAATATCACAAGGGGCCGGTTTTAGGTTTGCACCCTATGTTCGGACCTGATGTTAAGAGCCTTGTTAAACAGGTGATTGTAACTGTTCCTCAGCGAGATGAGAAAGCCTCGGAATTTCTTGTTGAACAGTTTAGAATCTGGGGCGCTAAAATCGTTAAATCAGAAGCCTCCGATCATGATAAGGCGATGAGCATTATTCAGGCTCTGCGTCATTTCGGCACCTACAGCTACGGTTCTTTCCTGCAGTCTCTGAATCCGGATTTAAAACGCCTGATTGAACTCTCCTCTCCTATTTACAGAATGGAGCTGATGATGGTAGGCCGACTTTTTGCGCAGGATCCTCGTCTGTATGGCGATATCATCATGTCCTCAGATGCTAATTTAGAGCTTATAGAAAAGTTTGTAAGATCCCTGTCTAAGGATTTGAGTATTGTTAAGGATAAAGATCTGGATGCCTTTACTGAACGTTTCTTAAAGACCCGTGAGTATTTTGGCGAGTTTGCTGATGTGGCTTTCAAAGAGAGTGGCTCATTACTGGCTAAACTACAGGATGAAAGACAGTGAAAAGATTAGTTAAATATCTGGCTGTTTTTTCGGCTGTCATTCTGATCCTTTTTTCTATAGCTCTGGTGATTGCAAGTAATCTTTATAACTCAAAGATTCAGAGTGTTATCAGAAAAATAAACTCAAAGCAGCATTATGCCGTCTTAAACTATTCTCCTCTGTCTTCCTCGATTCTAGACAAGGAAGGTCTTTTATCGGTGGAGGTCCCTGCTTCAAAATATGGAAAGATAAAAGCCGTCTTCAAGGTTAATGTGGATTTTTCCTTCTCCTCTGTAAAGGCAACTTTTTCAAAAATGGATCACGAGGGCAATATAGACAGCATTCTTGCCTCTATGAAGATTCCTCCATTAAAGCTTGATGGCGCTATTGCCTTCTATCCATGGCAGCTTAAGGGCAGCGGAGCTGTTAAAACTTCAGCCTTCACTTTACCTGTAGATGGCGGAGAGTGCAGATTCGGAGAGAACTCATTTTATGTTTCCGGCCGTTCTAAGACAAGTCTTGATGTAGGCTTTGCCTCTGCAGGTATAAAATGCCATGCCTATGAATACTACAATCATAAGCCTGCCTATCAGGTGGATTTTCTGGATTTAAAGGTAACGGCAAAACCGGTTTTAGACATTGAGAATAAGAATGTTTCACTGGATAAGGTTAACGTAAAGTTTGATACTCTTCTGGTGGATACCTCAACAATCTATATGATTGGTTTCTCTCCAGAGGATAAGGTTCGTGACCCATCGTTACGTGACAGCTTTAAACTCTCAGCCTTTAATGTTGATCTGTCCCTGTCAGACAAGGATTATTACAACCGACGTGAACTCTCATCTGACGGTTCTATGACCATTGAGTTTGCTATGCCTCATGAGAAAGACTCAAAGGTATTACCTTACTACGATCTTTCCGATTTAAACTATGATGTTAAGATTGGAAATTTCAATGTGGAGGCTCTTATTGCTGCAGCTAAACATCCTGAGGCAGTAAATAGAATTATTGCTGCACTTTCAAAGCCTCTGAACTTTAACCTTAAGAACCTGTCATTCAGACATGCCGGTTCTAATGTTTCCACTTCAGGCCGAGCCAGCGTAATTTTAGATCCTAACTCAGGCAAACCTCAGAATGTTGATGCTACAATCAGCGCAAAGGCTGACAGAGCTTTTGTTGATTCTCTGGTTTCAGCTCAATATGAGCAGGGGCTTTTTGATTTGATGCAGAGTGGTGCTATAAACCTATCTCGTGGTGTCTATTCAACAACTCTTGATATTAAAGGTAAGGATATCAGATTAAACGGTGTTCCTTACAATGCCTCAGATGACAGAAATGATTCTGAGTCAGAGAGTGATGTTTCTGTACCACAGAAGTCACTTGATGAATAATTTTTAACGTGGAGATTAGCTGACAATGCGTATTATTTTATATATCGGAATGCAGATTGCTGTTCTGCTTTTGGTTAGTATAGTTGGCTCTGTACTGCTGAATATCTTTGGCATTCAGATTAACCCTAACGATTACATGTCATTGCTTGTGATGTGTGCTATTTTCGGATGTGCCGGGTCTCTGATATCTCTTATGATGTCAAAGTTCATGTGTAAGAAGTCCTATGGAGTTCAGGTTATAGATACACCTAGAAACTCTCAGGAAGCTTTTCTGGTTAATACTGTTGCCATGCTCTGTCAGAAGGATGGTCTTAAGATGCCAGAGGTTGGTATCTACAATTCCCCTGATCCAAATGCCTTTGCAACTGGGGCATCAAAAGATGCCGCTCTGGTTGCAGTTTCCACCGGACTTTTGAATTCTATGTCCCAGCAGGAGGTAACCGGTGTTCTTGGCCATGAGATTTCTCACATTAAAAATGGTGATATGGTTACCATGGCACTGCTGCAGGGAGTTTTAAACACCTTTGTGTATTTCTTCTCATACATTATAACATTCGCCATCGTCAACGCGTCCAGAGGAAATAACTCTGATTCCCAGAGATCTCCATCCTTTGGTTCAAGTATGATGTTTTATACCATCAACTCTATTATGCAGACTGTATTCGGTTTATTGGCCACAATGCTGTTAATGTGGTTCTCCCGCTATCGTGAGTACAGAGCAGATGCTGGTTCTGCCGAGCTTAACGGTAAACAGTGCATGATCAGTGCTCTTGAAGCTTTACAGCGAGGAGTTCAGCCTCAGGCAAACAAGGAGAAGAGCTACATGCAGGCTCTATGCATTAACGGTCCTGCAACTTTGTCTGAGCTTTTTATGTCTCATCCTCCTCTAGAGAAGAGAATTGCTGCATTAAGAGAATCTTCTTTGTAAGGAATTGTTATGTTTGAGAGAAGAGATCATGCTTTCATCGTTGCAGAGCTTTCCGGCAATCATAACGGTTCTCTTGACAGAGCCATTGAGCTTATGGAGCTTGCTCATGAGTGTGGTGCTGATGCCATTAAGATTCAGACCTATACTGAAGACAGTCTGACTATTGACTCAGATAGAGATGAGTTTATGCTCAGAGGTGGTCTGTGGGGAGGTCAGAGCTATTATGAGCTTTATAAGAAAGCTAAGACTCCTCGTGAATGGATGAAGCCTCTTTTTTCTCATGCAAAAGCTCATGGTATTCTTCTTTTCAGCTCTCCTTTCTCCTATGATGATGTAGACTGTCTGGAGGAGGCTGGATGTCCTGCTTACAAGATTGCCTCCTATGAGCTTAATGATATCGGACTTATCGACTATTGCGCATCCTTTGGCAAGCCAATGGTCATGTCTACCGGTCTGGCACTGGAAGAGGAAATTGACAGAGCGGTTGCTGCTGTCAGAAAAAGAGGGGTAACTGATTTAACTCTTCTTCACTGTGAAAGCCGATATCCAGCTGTTCCTGAGAAGTTTAATCTGAAGGCTATTCCTTATCTTAAGGATAGATACGGCTGTAAAAGTGGTCTATCCAATCATGCTCTAGGAGATGAACTTGATATTGCTGCCATAGCCTTAGGTGCAGACATGATTGAAAAGCACTTTACGGATGACAGACAAAAGGGTGGGGTAGATAGCGCCTTTTCAATGGATGTTAGTGATCTGAAAAAGCTTGTTGCTGACTCCAGAATGGTTGTTTCTTCAATGGGACGCTACGGAATTTATCTTCATGAGGATGAATACGGGGCAAGGGCAGGGCGTCGTTCCATCTATCTTGTTAAGGATATTAAAAAGGGAGAGACCCTAACCCCATCTCATGTCAAATCAATAAGACCTGCCTTAGGGCTTGAACCTTATCTATTAGAGTCTGTTTTAGGAAAAAAGGCTCTTTGTGATCTTAAGGCGCCGCTTCCGTTGAAAGCGGAGAATTTCCAGAACTGAAATTCTTTTTGCAATTGAACTGTTATCTGTAATCTTAAGTCGCAGCAGTTTGCTAAAAAAACGACAGAGAATTAAAACATTCCTGTCGTGTTCTTCCAGATCTGTATGCAGGATGTCTCCTGTTAAACAATCGTGCTCAGCATTGTCAGTGGATTATTTACGTTCTCGAATTTACTTTCCTGCTGTTCTTCACGGGAAAGAGATAGCCATTCCTTCCAGTAGCGAACTGCTCTGACAAACATTACCAGGATCTTTTCAAAATCAGAATAAGGGACATCTCCGTCAATCAGTCGGTGAAGGACAAAGTTTCCATCATTTTCATTGATGGAGATAACTCCCTGACCAGTCTCGTTTCCTAGATAGTTGGCACTTAAGATTCTTTTGAAGACAAAACGGATATCTTTGGCTACACCTATATCTGCAAAGATATAGAGCTGCTTTTTATATAATTTTTCTAATTAAATTGCTCTACATCTACTGATTTGGATCTCAATTTTATTAATATTTTTTTTTTACTTTTTATATGAAAATATTCTGAATCTGAGAATTTTGAATAATGCTTTTTTAATAATATATGAGCGGTAAGATGTGATTAAGAAAATTCTTTTTTTCAATAAACAGACTGTTATTTAAGAAAAGTTCCTATGATTTAAAAAAATGCTAAGCTTTTATGTGAGTATAATAAAATTCATCTATATGTGTTTTTTTTGGAAAAATTACATACTTCTTTTAAAAATCAAATAAAAATCGCAAATTTGAATAAATCTTGTCAAATTCTACTGAATAACCACTGTGTTTTCGTCTCAACAATTAATTCATAACTAGAATTAAAAAGATCCCAAAGCTAAATTGGGTAGGATTTAACTGACAGCAGGTGTAGTGAAATGTTTCGTAAGTTATTTTCTTTATCTTTCGTTTTTTATTTCCTTTTTGGATGCATCTCTGAATGTTATGCCGCAAGGATTGGTATTGCCATGCCTAATACGGTGGTTCCTCGCTGGCAGACAGACGGTGCAACTTTAAAGGATGAGTTTGAAGCTACAGATAATGAGGTCATACTTGTTTTTGCAGACAATAAGAAAGAGACTCAGATTGCTCAGCTTGAGGATATGATTGCTCAGAAATGTGATGCTCTGTTAGTTGTTCCTGTTGACGGCAGATCACTTACAGATGTTCTGGCTAAAGCAAAACAGGCAGGGATCAGGATTATTTCCTATGACCGTCTGATTATGAATTCAGATGCCGTTGATTATTACGCTAGCTTTGATAACTTCAAGGTCGGTCTGCTGCAAGGCTCTTTTATTGAGGAAAAACTAAATCTAAAGAATGATGATTCTCCTAAGAACATCGAGTTCTTCACAGGCTCAATTGATGATAACAACGTAAACTTTCTGTGGGCCGGTGATATGGAGGTGTTAAAACCATATCTGGTTTCAGGCCGTCTGGTCTGCAAATCCAATCAGACCTCCAAGGAAGATGCTGCTGTTCATCGCTGGCTTGCTGAAAATGCCAGGGACCGTATGGTCAAGCTGATTCAGGCTCATAATTATGGACCAAAACCAGGTCAGACTCGTCTGGATGCTGTTCTGTGTCCTAATGATACTGTAGCAAATGCCGTTATTGAGGTTTTAATCAAGCTGAGCGGCTATGATGTCTCAAATATGCCTGTGATTACAGGTCAGGACTGTTCAAAGGCAGGAGCTAAGAACATCAGAAACGGTCTGCAGTCAATGTGTGTATTCAAGGACTCAAGAATTCTGGCAATCCACGTGGTGGATATGGTTAATCAGATGCTTTCAGGTGAGGAGGTTGATGTAAACGATACTACCTCATATGACAACGGTACAGGTGTAATTCCTGCCTACCTGTGTGATCCTAAGGTGGTTAACAAGGAGAATATCAAGGAGCTCCTGATTGATACCGGATACTACACTCTAAAAGATCTCAAATAACCTTCTGTTTTACTATTTTTGAAGGAGCCGGGACTTATGATGTATCCGGCTCTTTTTTATTCTTTTTCTAATTGACATCATTTTTAGGAGAGAATAATATTTTTATATGCAACAGGTGTTGCATAACATGAAGACTTTTTTAGAGTGATGTGATTTCATGCCACCAAAATTTAAAGTTACTAAAGAAGAAATAATTCAAGCAGCCTTGGCTATCACCAGAAAGCAGGGAATAGATGCTGTTTCTGCCAGAGAAATTGCTGCCTTCCTGGGGGTCTCCTCAAGACCAATTTTTTCGTGGTTTGATGGAATGGCCCAGGTTAAAGAAGCTGTTTGTGAGGAAGGAAAAAGAATCTTTTCAGAATATGTTCAAAGAGGCCTTGAGCAGCCAATTCCGTTCTTAGGTGTTGGCCAGCAGTATATTCGCTTCGCTAAAGAGGAAGGTGAACTTTATAAGCTTCTTTTTTTAACCTTCCCAAAGGACAGCCAGGGAGGTGCGATCAGAGCAATGCAGTGTGCTCAGGAGCTGGTGCGTCCATCGCTGATGAATATATACAGAATGGATGCCCAGATGGCTGACAACTATTTTAGAGACATGTGGCTTGTAGCTTTCAGCTTTGGAACTCTGATAGTTACGAATGGATGTTTTTTCACCGACATTCAGATGTCGCAAATCATGAGTGAGTTCAGTTTGGCAATCTGTAAGGCATACAAGGAAATACCAGGATTTTCTGAAGGTATATACGACAAGGATGCAGCTTTTAAAGCAGTAATCAATGGATCAGATAGAGAACAGGACAGATAGGTAATTAAGGAGGAGTCAAATGAAAACGATTGGTCTTATTGGAGGTATGAGCTGGGAGAGTACCATTACCTACTATGAGATTATGAACAGTCAGGCTGCAAAGCGGCTTGGCGGTTTCCACTGTGCGAAGATCCTGATGTACAACGTGGATTTTGCCGAGCTTGAAGAGAATATGTCAAAAGGCAACTGGGATGGCAATGCAAAAATCCTTTCAGATGCAGCCAGAACTCTTGAAAAGGGAGGCGCAGACTTTATTGTTATCGCAACCAACACCATGCACAAGCTGGTTCCTTTAATTGAAAAGAACATCCGTATTCCTGTTCTGCATATTGCAGATGCAACCGCGGCCAGAATTAAAAGAGATAATTTCAAAAAGATTGGCCTGTTAGGCACCAAATTCACTATGACTCAGGATTTCATTAAAGATCGACTGAAAAACGCTGGACTTGAAGTGATGGTTCCGGATGATAAGGATATTGAGATTGTTAATGACGTTATCTTCAATGAACTATGTTTAGGCAAGGTTCTTAAGAGTTCCAGAGAGGAATATCAGAGAATCATCTCCTACATGAAGGATAGAGGCGCGGAAGGTGTGATTTTAGGCTGCACAGAAATCGGTATGCTTATAAGTGAAAAGGACAGTGTACTTCCTGTCTATGATACTACAGTCATTCATGCTGAAGAGGCTATCTTAAAGGCTTTAGCGTAGCTACTTTTGATTGATTAAAAGAAACTCGTAATTTTGCGCACGTCTGCAGGATATTGCCTGCTTATCGTGCGTTTTTTTTCTGCACATATAAAGCGGTAATTCTACTTTTCTCAAAGCAAGCTTTGTTCTCTTAATTTATGTCTATAGATGTCGAATATTTTTGTTTCGTATAGAACCATACAGGTTCCATTTTGGTGAAAATAATACAATTTTTTTTGGAGGTAGTATTTTTGGGATAAACTCTTTGTATAGTTTATTTTAATTAAGGAATGATGATGAAACTATATAAAAAACTTCTGGCAGCAGTTCTATGTACCTTTGTCTGCTCAGCAGAGGCCGCTGGTGATACAATTATTGTTGGCACAGAACCAACCTTTGCGCCTTTCGGCTTTATAGACAGTAAGACTAACGAAATTGTCGGCTTTGATATTGACCTTATCAATGCGATCGGTAAAGAAGCCAATCTGGATATTAAGATTGAGCCAATGCAGTTTGACGGTCTAATTCCAAGTCTGATGTCTTCCTCTATTGATGCGGTGATTTCAGGTCTTACCATTACTGATGAGCGTAAAAAGCAGGTGCTGTTCTCTGATGGTTATTATACTGCCGCACAGGATCTGATGGTAAGAAAGGAAGATCTTGGCAAATACACCGCAATGAACGATCTTAAGGGAAAGGCTGTATGCGTACAGATTGGTTCTGCCGGAGCCGATATTGCTGCTGGTATTCCTGATGCCAGGATTGTTACCTTCAACACCATGGTTGAGGCATTTATGGAACTTAAGCGTAAGGGGTGTGATGCTTCAATAACAGGAACTCCTGTAAATCAGTACTACCTGACCTCAACAGGTGAGAAAGAGCTTGCTCATGTTCCTGAGAGTGCGGTAAATGCAAAACAGCTTGGTATAGCAGTTAACCAGAAAAATACCGCTCTTGTTGAGAAAATCAACTCTGGCTTGAAAAAACTTCGTGAAAACGGTGTATATGATGAGCTGTACAGGAAGTGGTTTAATCAGTAGGCAGCTGTAGTCTTTAATCTTCTTTTCAAATATAAGGACTGAGATTATCTATTGTCCAGTCCTTATTCAAGACTGCAGAAAAGGCAGTAAACTTCGGTAGGTTATCAGTTGAATGCGCTATAACGGCATAGTATGTTTGTATAAATGTAACTACGTATATTGTTATGGTCCTGCAATAATAACGGAATTTAAAAATTTGTTAATGAGTTCTAGGTAATAACATAAACTTTTTTTAACTGTAGTGCTTTATTCTCTATAATAAGTATAAATAAAGGTAGGTGCCGCAAATGAATACAACTGATCTGAATAAACTGCTTCAAAGACTCTCAGATTACGATCTTCCTCCGTTTGACTCGTACGGTTTGACTTCGGCAAGACTTAATGACGGTAACCTGCTGAATATCTATGCGGCAGAGGAGTCTTTAATGCTGTTTATGCAGGTTGAGGTTCTTGGTAATGCTGCTGAAGATCATCCAGAGATATTTCGCGAACTTCTGCATTCAAATATCATAGGTGGACGTTTCGGAAATATGAGAATTGTCTACGACGATGAATCAACTGCAGTCTGGGTATGTCATGATGTTCTGTTTGAAACTATAAATGGTGACAGCCTTATCTCTGAAGTTGATAACTTTGTAAAAAATGCGCCTCTCCTGATTAACATACTAAGAGAAGATATAATTGCAGCCTATCTGGAACAATCAGATACAGCTGAAGCCCCTCGCAATCACAGTGAAGCAAAGACTACCATCAATATTGACAACTTTCTAAGTGTCTAGAGCGACTCCACGGAGAAAAGCTAATAGAACTCTGGCGGAGTTTTTATTTGTTTTTTTTACCAGTATTACGTTATGCAAAAAAGCATAAAAAAGCCGTCTTTTTAGTGTTTTTAAAACAGAAAAGACGGCGGTGAGTGTAGCAATCTAATTGACGCTTAAACCTTAAGTTCCTTAACTTCTTCTAATAGTTCATTAAGCAGACTTACAGATTCAGAAACACACTGCTTAGCCTCGTCAACCTCGGTGGTGAGATCTTTTGCCATCTCGGTAATATTCTGCATATTAGTAGAGATTTCAGCGGTTGCAGTTGTCTGCTGTTCAGCTGCTGTAGCAATCTGTGTAATCTGTGAGTTAACTCCTGATACCTGATCTGAAATAGAGCCCAGCAGGGTAGAAACTCCAGAGGCCTTTTCTGCCAGAATATTCATGGTTTCAAGTGATGCGGTCATGGACTGGTTGGCTTCATTTGCATCGGTCTGAATCTGGGTTACCATGCTGATGATTTCCTGAGTTGAACTTCCTGTTCTTGATGCAAGTGAACGCACCTCATCTGCAACCACAGCGAAGCCCTTACCAGCCTCACCGGCACGAGCTGCCTCAATAGCTGCGTTCAGAGCCAGCAGATTAGTCTGAGAAGCAATGTCTTCAATGGTTTGGACAATAGTACCAATCTTCTGAGACTGATCTACAAGAGCCTGAATCTGAGCCGCATCTCTCTTAGAACGCTCAACCTGCTCATGAATACCTGCAATGGTTGATTCAACCTCGGATACACCCTGATTGGTGGTTACGTTGGACTGATCAGCGGAAGCTGCTGCATTCTCACAGTTCTTGGCAATATCACCGGTAGTTGACACCATCTCATCTGAAGCGGCAGCCACCGTAAGAGCTCGGTTCTGGGTGTTCTGTGAGGATTCGTTAATACGGTTGGTTACATCATTGATGGCTGTAATCTTCTCTTCAATTGCAAAAGTCTTGGTTTTGGTGTGTCCAACCAGTGAATTCATCTGCTGACGCATATTCTCGATTCTCTTTAATAGAGTACCGAACTCATCAAGACGACGGGAATGGGTTTCATGGGTTAGATCACCACTGGCGATTTTGTCAGCGGCTCCTACAGCCTGATTCAGAGCCTTGACGATGCTGCCAGAGAAGAGCAGGGCTATAGTTACCGCAATGACCACTGCGGCCACTGATATCACAAGAATAATTAGTATAGGAGTGGTACTTGCAATGGTATCAACTCTGCCTGTAGTCTGCTGAATCTGGTGCTTTGTAATTGCAAGCGAATGCGACTTAACACTGTCGCTCACCCTAAAGAGGCTCTTTTCGTAGATAATCTGAGCCATAGGAGCATTATTCTGTTGAACGATTGGCAGGAATTTCTCGTTGACCAGCGCTATGTATTCCTTAACACCGGCTGCAATAGGATCAACATCCTTACGGTTATTGGTATCGGTTTTATCAATAAAATCTGTAGCTTCTTGAAGGGCGGCCATATTCTCTTTCAGATTCTGTTCCACCTGAGGTGAGAAGGTCTTCAGATCTGACTGAATACCAAAGCACAGCTGGTCAACATCCTCCATGGAATAGTAAATCTTGATGACAGCTTCGTATCGTGTGCCCAGAATGAAGTGGACATATTTAATTACATCATTGGTTTTAAAGAGTTGAACTAGAGAGATTGCGGAGATTAGGATTGTTAGAATAATGATTGAGAAAAAGGCTGATACAAGTTTTCCTCGTACAGACATTTTATTGAACATAAGCATACCTATCCCTCACATACACGGGATCTTAAATACTATACGGGTAATTAGCTGATTAATTTAGAAAAGATATCGATCTAAAAAGATGAGGCTTCAAAGAAGCGGTTGTTCATT